>ONWP01000185.1 GCA_900321595.1 uncultured Eubacteriales bacterium | reverse complement strand
TTCTCTTGTGTAGTCGACCAGTTCGATCCGTTCCCAGGGTCTCATGACGTCCCGCTTCCGTTTTTTGTTTCATAATAGGCGATACGGACGTGTTTGTCAAGCCGGTTTTCGCGCATTTCGCAGGATTCAAAACAGTATATATAAACATGTCGAAACAAGAAAAACGAGGGACGGCTTTCGCGCTGTCCCTCATGCTTTTCGTTTTGTTTCCGGTCTATTCCGGGTAGATCTGTTCGCCGATTCGCACCGCTGCCATCGCGTCCGCGGCGTAGTAGTCCGCGCCGATGCTCTTCGCGATGTCCTCGGTCAGGACGGCGCCGCCGACCATGACGGCGCATTCCGGCGCCTCGCGCTTGATCAGCCGCGCGGTCTCCTCCATCGCGGGGACGGTGGTGGTCATGAGCGCCGACAGGCCGCAGAGGCGCGCGCCCGTATCGCGGACAGCCCGCAGGACCGCCTCCGCCGGGACGTCCCGTCCCAGGTCGACGATCTCGAAGCCGAAGTTTTCCATCACCGCTTTGACGATATTCTTGCCGATGTCGTGGATGTCGCCCTTCACGGTGGCGATGACGACCGTGCCGCGCGGCTCCCGCTCGCCGCCGAGCGCCTGCATGCGCGCCCGCGCCGCGTCAAACGCCGCCGACGCCGCCTTCGCGCTCAGCAGCAGCCCCGGCAGGAAGATGCGGCCGGATTCGAACCGCGCGCCGACCTCGTTCAGCGCCGGGATCAGCGTATCGTTGATGACCGCCGTCGGTTCAGCCGCCTCGAGGCAAACCTGCGCCTGACGCGCCGCCGCGTTCTCATCTCCGTTGAGCACGGCGTCGAAGAGTTTGTCCGCCGGCGTCTTCTCTGTTTTTTCGACCGTCTTCTCCGGCGACGCGTCCGCCATGAGCGCGGTGTACGCCCGGAAGCCGGGATCGCGTCCGGTCAGCGCCCGGTACGCGGTCATCGCGCGCAGCATCTCCGGCGAGCCGGGATTGATGATCGCCGCGTCCAGCCCGGCGCACAGCGCCATGGTGAGGAAGACGGCGCCCAGCACCGGCCGCGCGGGCAGCCCGAAGGAGATATTCGACACGCCGAGGATGCACGTCCCGCCCAGCTCCGTCTTGATGCGCCGGACGGCCTCCAGCGTCACGTCCGCGTTGCCGGGATCGGTGCTGACCGTGAGCGTCAGCGGATCGATGATCACGTCCCGCGGCGCGATCCCGTACCCGGCGGCGGCCTCGTAAATGCGCTTCGCGAGCTGTACGCGGCCCTGCGCCGTCTCGGGGATCCCGTCCTCGTCGAGCGTCAGCCCCACGACGAGCCCGCCGTACTTTTTGACCAGCGGCAGCACCGTATCGAGGCTTTCCCGCTTCGCGTTGACAGAGTTGACCATGGGCTTGCCGGGATACCGGCGCATAGCGCGCTCGAGCGCCTGCGGGTCGGCGGAATCCAGCTGCAGCGGCAGCTCGCACAGCGGGCAGATCGCGTCCACCGCGTCCGGCAGGAGCCGCTTTTCGTCCGTGCCGGGCAGTCCGACGTTCACATCCAGCACGTCCGCGCCCTGATCGGCCTGATCGAGCGCGAGATCCACGATATAGTCCAGATCCCCTTCCCGGATCGCCGCTTTGAGCTTCGGCTTGCCGGTGGGATTGATGCGCTCCCCGACGATGATCGGAGCATGGCCTACCTGCGCGACCCTGCGCGCGGAGGCGACGACGCCGTACGGCTGCGGCCGCGGCTTCGCGGGCGTCAGATCGGCCACAGCGGCCGTCAGCGCCCGGATATAGTCCGGCGTGGTGCCGCAGCAGCCGCCGAGGACGACCGCGCCGTGTTCGGCGGCCACGCGCATTTCGGCGGCAAAGGCTTCGGGCGTGATATTGTAGACGGTCTTTCCGTCGATCGTGTCCGGAAGACCGGCGTTCGGCTTGATGACGACCGGGACGGACGCGCAGGCGGCAAACCGGGGGATGAGGTTTTTCATCTGATCCGGCCCCAGCGAGCAGTTCACGCCCACGGCGCACGCGCCGAGCCCCTCGAGCATCGCGGTCAGGGCCTCCGGCGTCGAGCCGGTCATGGTGCGCCCCGTCGCGTCGTATACGTTCGTGACGAGGAACGGCAGACGGCTGTTTTCCTTCACGGCCAGCACGGCCGCCTTCGTCTCGGCAAGGTCGGTCATGGTCTCGATCGTGACGAGATCCACGTCGAGCCTCGCGCCGATGCGCACGGTCTTCGCGAAGACCTCCACGGCCTCCTCGAAGTCCATCGTCCCGTAGGGCTTCAGGAGCTTGCCCGTCGGGCCGATATCCAGCGCGACGAACGCCTCTTTGCCGGATCGGCGCACAGCCTCCCGGGCGCACGCGACCGCGGCCGTCAGCACCTTTTCCAGATGCGCCTCGTCCATCTTCAGCACGTTCGCGCCGAAGGTATTCGTGTTGATCACGTCGCTCCCGGCGTTCAGGTACGCCAGGTGCAGCTCCGTGATCCTGTCCGGATGCGTCAGGCACCAGTCCTCGCTTCGTTCGCCCGGCGCGAGCCCCATGGACTGCAGGATCGTTCCCGTGCCGCCGTCCAGGAAGGTGAAGCCGCCGCCGAGCTTTCGCAGGAACCGCTCGCTGCCGGTCATAACGCGGCCGCCTCCGTCGGCAGAATGACGTTCAGGCTGTCGCGGATCTGCCGCGCCACGTCCGGTTTGTTCATCGAATAGACGTGGATGTGCGTCACGCCGTTTGCCAGCAGATCGACGATCTGCTCCGTGGCGTAAATGACGCCCGCCTGCCGCATCGCCGCCGGGTCGTTCCCGAAGCGGTCCACCATGCTCAGGAACTTCATGGGCAGGTGGGAGCCGGAGAGCTTGCGGATGCGCTTAAGCTGCGCCGCGTTCGTCACGGGCATGATGCCGGCCACGACCGGGATCGTCACACCGCGGGAACGCAGCTTGTACAGGTATTTATACAGAATATTATTGTCGAAAAACATCTGGGTCGTGACGAATTCGCATCCGGCCTGCTGTTTCTCGTAGATATAATCGATATCAGTCTTGACGTCGGGCGATTCGGGGTGTCCCTCCGGGTAGCAGGCGCCGCCGATGCACAGCTCGCTGTTTGCCCGGATGTAGGTGATCAGCTCCGACGCGTGACGGAAGTCGTGATGCGCGTCCGGGTCGTAGCCCTCCGGCAGATCGCCGCGCAGCGCCAGCACGTTCTCGACGCCCGCCTCCTGCACGGCGTCCAGATGCGCCTGCAGGCTTTCCCGCCGGGCGGAAACGCACGTGATGTGCTCGATGGCCGTCACGCCCTTGTCCCGTATGATATGCGAAGCGATGTCGTTGGTAAACCGGTCTGTCGTTCCGCCCGCGCCGCAGGTCACGCTCATAAAATGCGGCCGCAGATCCGCCACGCGCAGCGCGGCGTCGGCGACGGAAGCGTAGGTATCCGACGTCTTCGGCGGGAATACCTCAAAGGACAATGTCGGCTCCGATGAGCTGAGCAGACGATTCAGTTTCATGTCTTACCCCTCGATCCGGTCAAATGATGTGGTCTGCGCCGATGAAAAGAACGTTTTTGTTGAGCGTCCGGAAGCGCTCCGGCACGGTCATGTCGATCGCGCGGCAGAGTTCCTCCCGGGTGAACAGCAGCTTTCCCGCCGCCGCGGCCGCGCCCAGGAGCGCGACGTTATAGGTTTTCGGATTGCCGATGGCCGCCATGAGGCCTTCGCCGTCCACGCGGGTCACGTCGAAGCCGCTGCGGTCGAGAATGGCCAGCATATCGACCGCGCGATAGGCGCTGCCGGAGAGCGAAGCCGTCACCGGGGTCACGCCCAGCGTGCCCACGACGACGCTGCCGTCGTTTTTCAGGAAGGGAAGCGCCCGCACAGCCTCGCCGGGCTCGAAGCCCAGCAGCAGATCCGCCTGCCCCTCCGGGATGAGCGGACTGACCGGCGTTTCGGACGCGCCCAGGCGCACATGGCTGGTCACGCAGCCGCCGCGCTGCGCCATGCCGATGGTCTCCGCGGTATGCGCGTCCATGCCGCGGTTCGCGGCGCAGACGGCAAGCAGCCTGCTCGCCAGGACGGTGCCCTGACCGCCGACGCCCGCCAACAGAACATTATACATCACGCGCACCTCCGATCGCCCCGACGGGACAGATTTGCGTGCAGAGCCCGCAGCCGACGCAGGTGTTGTCGATGACGGCCTTTCCGTCCGCGAACGAGATCGCCGGACAGCCGATCTCGCGGATGCAGCGCGTACAGCCGATACAGGCGTCCGCCTCCACGGTCATACGCGTTTCCGGCTTGAAGAGGCCGACGCAGGGCGAACGGAAGATGATCGCGTTCACGCCCTTCGCGTCCGCGGCTTTGCGGACGGCGCTGACCGCCGCGTCCTGATCGAGCGGATCCACCGTCTGAACCGAGCTGACGCCCAGCGCGCGCAGCACCCCGGCGATATCGATGACCTGCGCCACCTCGCCGACGGCGTTCACGCCCGTGGACGGATTCGGCTGACGGCCGGTCATGGCGGTCGTCGAATTGTCGAGGATGACGGGAACCATGTCCACGCCGTTGTATACGGCGTTCGCGATGCCCGCGAGCCCCGTGTGGAAGAAGGTCGAATCCCCCGTGAAGGAGAAACAGACCGTGTCCGGTTCGGCGTGCCTGACGCCCTGGGCGATGGTGATGCCCGCGCCCATGCACAGGCAGGTGTCCGTCATGTCAAGCGGCTTCGCGTTGCCGAGCGTATAGCAGCCGATGTCGCCGGCGAAGAGGCATTTGCGCCCCTTCATGGCCTGCTTGACCGCGTAGAAGGACGCCCGGTGCGGACAGCCGGCGCACAGCGTCGGCGGACGGACCGGCAGACTCGCGTCCGGCTTTTCCCGTCTTTGGGGCGCCGGAACGCCGAGGTACTCCGCCAGCTTTTCGGCGATCAGCTCCACGCTGTTTTCGCCGGAACGGGGCATTTCGCCGCTCAGCTTGCCGTGTATGCTGACGCGCAGACCGTATCTGCCGCACAGGTACGTCAGCTCGCGCTCGATGACGGGATCGAGCTCCTCAAAGACGAAGACCTCGTCCGCGTTTTTCAGAAACGAGAGCGCCTTTTCCGTCGGGAACGGGAACGGCGTGCCCACGCGCAGCGTCGGCGCCCGTGTCCCCAGCAGCGACTGCGCCTCGGCCGTATACGCGGCGGATACGCCGCCGACGGCGACGGCTCTGCGCCCCTCGCCGGGCAGAAGCTCGTTGCCGGGGTAATCGCTCAGCTCCCGTGACAGCCGGTCGTTGCGCGCCTCGATCTTCGCGTGATTGGCGAAGGACAGCCACGGAAAGATGACCCAGCGGCCCGGATCCTTCACGAAGCCCCGCGGCTTCTTCGGCGCGGGGAACGGCGCGGTCTCAATGGTCGCGGACGCGTGACAGACGCGCGTCGTCGGACGCAGGATGACAGGCGTTTTCTCCCGTTCGGACAGCTCGAACGCGTCCTGCACCATCCGGTAGGCCTCCTCCGGCGAGCAGGGATCGAAGACCGGCACCTTTGCGAAGGAGGCGAACGTCCGGGTATCCTGCTCGGTCTGGGAGGAGATGGGGCCGGGATCGTCGGCGACCAGGATCACGGTGCCGCCCTCGAGCCCCACGTAGGCGAAGCTCATCAGCGGGTCGCTCGCGACGTTCAGCCCCACCTGCTTCATTGTCACCATGCAGCGCATCCCGGCGTAAGCGGCGCCGGCGGCGACCTCCATGGCGGATTTCTCGTTGACGCTCCATTCCACGTAGACGTCGGGCGCCTGTCCCGCGCGCTTGAGCCGCGCCACGGTCTCAAGCACCTCTGTGGACGGGGTGCCGGGATAGCCGCAGACCAGACCCACGCCGGCGCGCAGCGCGCCGTACGCGATGGCCTCGTTGCCCATCAAAAGCTGTTTCATTTGAATATCACCCTCATTAGACGCGATTTTAGCACATTTTCTCTCCCGCGTCAATAGCGGCGGCTCCGCCGCGGCTGTGATCGCCTGCGGCGGGTTTACAGTATGGAATCGCTTCGCGATAAAATGCTCTTATGCATGAGGTTTCTTTAAAAACAGGGGAGCGCTTCTTATCGAAGTGCCCCCCTGTGCAGTTATTCTGATCGATCAGCGTCTGTTTCCGCCGCCGCGTCTGCGGTCATTGCCGCCTCTGCGGTTGCCGCCGCCTCTGCGGTCGCCTCTCTCGGGCGCGCCGTCGTCCTCGGGGACGAGGCCCTCGACCTCGATCAGCGCGTCGCGTCTGGACAGGTTCAGTCTGCCCTGATCGTCGATCGGCAGCACCTTCACGATGACCTCGTCGCCGACGTTGACCACGTCCTCGACCTTCTCGGTGCGCTTGACGTCAAGCTGGCTGATGTGCACCAGACCCTCCTTGCCGGGGGCGATCTCGACGAACGCGCCGAAGCTCATCAGACGGGTGACGACGCCCTTGTAGATCGCGCCGACCTCGGGATCCTTCGCGATGGTCTCGATGATATCCAGCGCGCGCTGCGCGTCGTTGATATCCTGCGCGGTGACGAAGATCGTGCCGTCCTCTTCC
>ONWP01000011.1 GCA_900321595.1 uncultured Eubacteriales bacterium | reverse complement strand
TGAACAGGCTGCTCCAGCCGCCAGCAGCGATTCACCAGTCCCGCCAGCTCCAGCCACTCGATCGATGCGCCAAACATGGCCGCGCTGCCGCCGCGCCTGACGACCTTATACTGAAATTTATGGTTTTCCTTCGCCAGCTGCGCCGGAATCGATGCGAAGCAGGCGCGGATCCGTACACTCTCCGACGCGGACGCGTATTTCGCCATGTCGGCAACGTAGTTGTTCAGGATCGCGGTTTGCTGCTCTCTGGCGTCCAGAAAGCTTCCGTGTGCGGTGAACGCCGTGACCGCGGCCGGCATTCCCCCGACGAGAAGGTATTCCCGATAGAGCGAAACAGCCTCCGTATGCAGAGACTCCGGAAACGGCTCCATGGACTGAAAGGCTGACCGGATCGCCTCCGCCAGCAATTCTTTTCCTCCGGCCCACAGATACTCCTCGAAGTCCATCGGATACAGCGTCATCAGATCAACTTTCCCTACCGGGAACGAGTAACGTTCCCGGTTGACCGCCACGCCCAACAGACTGCCTGCGGCGGCGACGTGATATTCCGGCGCTTCCTCGCAGAAGTATTTCAGTGAAGTCAGCGCCCGCTCGCAGGACTGGATCTCATCGAGGATCAACAGCGTTTCTCCGGGAAGGATCCGCTGCCCGGCAGAGATCTCCATATACCGGATCAGCCGCGCCGGATCCAGATCCTCTTCAAACAGCGCCGCGATCGCCGGTTCAGCCTCCAGATTGAAATACGCGGTTGATGGATAGTGCTCCCGCGCGAACTGCCGCAGCAGATATGTCTTGCCGACCTGCCTTGCTCCGCTGAGCAGCAGCGGTTTCCGGTTCGGATCTGCTTTCCAGTCAAGAAGCTTCCCTTCCGCTTTCCGTTTCACACTGACCACCTCCTTGCACATTTTAGCAAAAAATGATTTTTAAGTCAAGAAAAATCATTCATTCCGTGATTTTTTCGAACTTAAAAATCACAATTCCCCGTTTTGAGGCGCAAAATCACCCCTCGGCGTTCCGGTCGAGGGGCGCGTTTTTCGGTCATTCGTCCGTGTCCAGCGTCCACGCGCCGTCGCGGTACACGATCTGCGGCAGACTGAACCGGTCGGTCAGCTCGTCGATCGACTCAAGCCTCGCGCTCATGCGCAGGATGAGTCTCGCGTCGCCGGCCGTGACCTTGCCGCTGCGGTCGATGTCGGCAAGCTCCCGGGCCATGGGTGCCAGATCCTCCAAACGCGCGGAATAGCGCAGCGCCAGTCTGGCGTCCGCGGCCGTCAGCCCGCCGGAGAGCGTCGCGTCGCCCCAGACCGGCTGATAGGTCAGCACCTGCGACCATTTGGCGTACAGCGTCACGGTGTGCGTCGTGTAGGCCGGGATCTCATCCACAGGATTGATGTATTCCGGCTCCGTGTACCAGCCGTCGAACATGTAATTCACGTCGAGCACCACCGCGTCGGTAAGCGTCACCGCCTGCGACGCGCCGCGGAAGCCCGCGTTATCGTGGTACACGCGGCTCGCCTCGACCGGTCCGTTTTCCGGCGCGAGCACGTAATAGATCGGATAGACCTTTTCCGTGATGAGCGCGTAGATCGTCAGATCCGCCGCGTCCTCGGGGCCGATGACGCCCGCCGGCTTTGTACGCGCCGCGTCGCGGAACCATCCGCCGAAGACGAACGCGTCGCTGTCAAAGGTCAGATCCCCCAGCACGAGGGACTCGCCGGGATCGTACCAGCTGCGGTTGGGATTGACGCCGCCGGCGTGGAAAAGGTTGACCCCGCCGAGATCATAGGTGATCGAAAAGCTGGCGGGCTCCCACTTCGCGTACAGCGTGACCGCCTCCGCGTCCGGCGCGGAACGCACCCGGGTCTGATACGCCGCGTCGGCGTACCAGCCGGCGAAGCGGTAGCGCTTGTCCGCGCACAGCGCGTCGAGCAGCCTTGCACCGGGCGATAAGGCGTCCGGGTTGTTTACGCTGACCATGTCCGCGCGGATGCCCTTTTCCGCGTCCGCCACCACATAGGTGATCCGCACGGCGGCCGCGCCGAAGACAGGCGCCGCGAGCAGCAGCGCCAGCGCCAGTGTGAGTATGATCGCCGCGGTTCGTTTCACCCGTAACATCTCCCCTGTACGACGTCCCGTTCCCGGAACCGCCGTTCGATGGCCGCGAGCACGGCCTTTTTATCCGCTGTCCACATGGGCGCCAGCAGCGTCCGCTTGTCCCCGTCGCCGGTGAGCCGGTGTACGACCGTCTGCGGCTTCAGCAGCTCCAGCGCGTCCCCGAGCAGATCGATGTACGCGTCCCGCTCGAGGCAGTCGAAGCGTCCGGCGCGCCACTCCCGTTCCAGCGCCGTCCCGCGGCACACGTACAGGCAGTGCAGCTTCACGCCGCCCGTCCTGTCCGCGACGTACCGGACCGTGTCCAGCATCCCGCCGCGGCTTTCGCCCGGCAGGCCGAATATCACGTGTGTGATTATATGCGCCCCGACTTGACGCAAGCTTGAAACCGCGCGCTCGTAGGCGTCCAGAGCGTAGCCCCGGCCGAAGGAATCGGCAACGCGGTCGTCCGCCGTCTGCAGGCCGAGCTCCACCCAAAGGGGCTTGACCGCCCGCAGCGAAGCGAGCAGCGTCAGCACCTCGTCTGGCAGGCAGTCCGGCCGCGTCGCCACCGACAGCACGCGGATCTGCGGATGCGCCGCCGCGTCCCGGAACAGGCGTTCCATCCGGCCGAGATCACCGTAGGTATTCGTGCCGGAACCGAAATAGGCGATGTACCCGTCGCCGCGGAATTTGTCCGCCACGCGCGCCTTCGCCTGCTCGATCTGCGCGAAAGCGTCCAGCGCCGCGTCGGCGCTGAATTCCCCCGCGCCGGTGCAAAAGGCGCAGCCGCCGGTACCGGTCGTCCCGTCCCGGTTCGGACAGGTAAAGCCCGTGGACAGGCTCAGCTTATAGAGCTTCTCGCCGTATGTGTCCCGGCAGTAGTCGCTGACCGAATAATACCGTTTCACAGCAGCGTCCTGTAGTAGAGACCGCCGGTGTGCGGCCCGTCAAAGCGCTCCCCGGCAAGACGCATCTCCGCGACGCGTCTGACGCGCGCCGGGGTCTCCCGGGTGAAGTACAGAAGCTCGAAGTCGGCGAAGGAGCGGTCCCGGTCTCCGATATAGACCGGCACGCAGTTGAGCAGCTCCGCGTGTTTTTTCTCCCGGCACTCGAGCGGGAACCGGTTCCCCTTCCGGTCGGTGAGGAACGACCTGCCGCCGCACTGCGCGCAGCCGCCGAAGGCCCGCGCCGGGCAGGCGCGCAGCTTCATCAGCGGCAGATACCCGTAGCAGACCGCCCCGACGGGCATCGTCCGCCTGAGCGCGGCGATCTGCTTCGCGCGCAGCTCCACGCTCGTCACGCAGTCGGCAAGGCCCATGCGCGCGTAAGTCTCCAGCGCGAGGCTGTTCGTCACATTGAGCCCGAACGCGCCGTGCACCGTGAAGCCGCGGTCCAGCGCCGCCTTCACCGTGCCCAGGTCGCCGCAGAAGACGTCCGTCACCCCGCGCGCGCCAAGCGATTCCAGCGCGTCGTACAGCTCCTCCCGGCCATCCTCGAAGGTCAGCGGCAGCTCCGCCGCGAAGGGCGCGCGCCGCGTCAGCTCCGGCGCTTTCAGAAGCGCCGTGATCGGCAGGATATTCAGATCCGCGCCCACATCCGCGAATCCGTCCGCGCAGGCAAACCGCGCGTAGAGCTTTCCTTTTTCGACCGTCCTGCCGGCCGGCAGGTCGACCGCTTCCTTCACAACAGGATGCGGCGTCGTCCGGCCGCGTTTTTCCGTCAGCGCGTCCAGCGCCTGACGGCGCATCGCCCCCAGCGCGCCGAACCGGATCGTGAACCCCGGCCGCGCATTGACGTCGATCGACTCGAAAAAGTACGGCGTATCGCCCGTCTTCGCGATCTGCCGCCGCGCGGCTTCGGCGTCGAGCGGTCTTTCCGCGGGCTCAGACGGCGCGGCCGCCGTGTAAGAATCGCCGCCGTCGCGCACGGTCAGCAGCGCCTGACGCGCGTCGATCGTCAGCGAAGCCGTCAGCGGGACGCGCGGCAGCTCCCGGCGGTACAGCGCGTGCGCCTGCCGGAGCGCGTCCGCCGTATCCAGCGCGTCCTCCTTCGTGCGCACGCCGAACATCGCGCCGTCCCGGCGCCCGTCCGGGTACCCGGACGTAAAGCCGCTGCGCGAGAAGACCTGCCGCAGCGGTTCCGGGTCGTATTCTTCCCCGTCCCGGGCGCGCACGGCCGCGTCCGTCGCCAGCGCCACGTATTCCGGGCGCTTCATGCGCCCCTCCAATTTGAACGCCGCGACGCCAGCCGCCGCCAGCGCGGGCAGCTTGTCCAGCGCGGACAGATCCTTCAGCGACAGCGCGCTGTGAACGCCGCGATAGGAGAAATCGAGTCTGCAGGGCTGGGCGCAGCGGCCGCGGTTGCCGCTCCTGCCGCCGATCATGGCCGAGAGCAGGCACTGCCCGCTCACGCTCATGCAGAGCGCCCCGTGGACGAAGACCTCCGTCTGCAGCCCCGCGCCGCGTGTGACAGAAGCGATCTCGCCGAGCGTCAGCTCCCGCGCCAGCACGACGCGGTAACAGCCCAGCTCCGCCGCAGCCCGCGCCCCGTCGAGCGAGCAGACGCTCATCTGGGTCGAGGCGCTGATCTTCAGAGAAGGGCACAGTTCCCGCGCCAGCCGCAGCACGCCAAGATCCTGCACGATGACCGCGTCCGCGCCGGAGGAAGCGATCTCGCGGATCGTCCGGCTGACGTCCGGCAGCTCCTCGTCGGTCACAAGGGTGTTGACGGCAACGTAGACCTTCATATTTCTTGCATGACAAAAGGACACCGCCGACCGCAGTTCGTCGGCAGTGAAATTTTCCGCGGAAGCCCGCGCCCCGAAGTCCCTGAGCGCCAGGTAAACGGCGTCCGCGCCGCACCGCGCGGCCGGGAGAAGCCGGTCCGGCGCGCCGGCGGGCGCCAGGATCTCCGGCCGGTTCATGCGGTCGTCTCCCCGTCCGGTCGTTCGATCCGCCTGATCCGCGCCTCGGCCTTCACCCGGGGGATCATGATCTCATGGGCGCAGCCGCGGCATTTCAATTTAAAATCCATGCCCACGCGCAGCACGTCAAACCGCTTTTCCCCGCAGGGATGCGCCTTTTTCATCTCCAGCACGTCGCCGACGCGGATATCCATAAAAGCAACGCCTCCGGTTACTGATTCGTCAATTTGAATTTGTTCAGGTCGAGCCTGACGCTGTCCTCCTGCACGCCGGTCGTGAAGCTCTGCAGCTCCCAGCGCAGCAGGAGCGTGCCGTCAGCCTCATACAGCTCGCATCTGGACACGAACCCGTACTCGTCGTCGATCCAGATGTACGCGATGCGCTGCGGGTCGCCCGCCTCGTCGAGCTGCGTCTGCTTGTACCGGGTGGCGTCGCGCTTGGCGACGTAATCCGTTCCGGCCTTCTCCACGTTGGCGTAGACCGGCAGATAGGGATCGCAGGCGGAAAGCTGCACGAAGCCGGAGTTTGCGTTGGCAACGGTGGAGTCGGTGACGATGGTCTGGGTGCCGATGCCGGCGTTGTTGTCGAGCATATACTCCATCACGTAGCCGTCCTCCTGGGTCAGGTACGTGATGATCCCGGTCATCTGATCCATGGCCTGATAATAGTCGCCGCACTTGGCCTCCATCACGACGGATTCCCCGTCCCCGTCCCGGTAGAAGCTGTAGGAGAGCGCGTAATTCTGCTGCCAGCTGGTGGCGACGTCAAGCACCGCGGACGGATCGTAATCGGGCGCGCGGTCCTCCGTGGACAGCTCCGCCGCCGATTCCGCCTCCGCCTCGGTCACAGGAGCGTAGGGCGTCGTGGACGGCTGCCTGCCGGGCCGCCGGGCGCACCCGGCGATCAGGACGAACGCCGCCAGCAGAGACAGCAGGATCGGGCCGATCCGGCGCATACGCTTCACCTCCCCGCGTGAGATACAATCATACATATTTTATCATACAACAATTTTTTCAAAAGGTCAAGCGGAAAGTTTCGCCGCCCGTCCGACGCGAAAACCGGGAACGGCGTCCGCCGTCCCCGGTCAAAATATGCTTTTTGCCGTTCGTTTATTCGCCGACGGGCTCCAGGATCCCGTAGCCGCCGTCGTCGCGCTTATAGACCAGATTCAGTCCGCCGCTCTCGGCGTTCTGGAACAGGTAGAAGGAGTGACCCAGCAGGTTCATCTGCAGGATGGCCTCCTCTACGGTCTGGGGCTTGACCACGATGGTCTTGGTACGGACGACGTCGTATTCCTTCTCCTCCTCCACGGGCTCCGCGCTGACCAGGTCGTCAAGCGTGCCGCTCTTGAGCCGTTTCTCGACGCGGGTCTTGTTCTTGCGGATCTGACGGATGAGCGTATCCACGCATTTGTCCAGCGCTTCCTCCAGATCGTCCGACCGCTCCTGCGCGCGGTACAGCATACCGCCCGATTTCAGCGTGATCTCGACGCTCTTGGATTTCTTCTCCACCGTGGCGATGACCTTCGCGTCCGCCTCGGCGCCGAAGAACTTGTCGATCTTGGACAGCTTGCGCTCCGCCCTTTCCTTGAAGGAGTCTCTGGGTGTGCATTTACGTCCGACGATGGTGATATTCATGTTCACATCCCCTTTACGTTTGCTCCGACAGAGGCGATTGCCTCCGTCTTTGTCTATAATATACCACAAAACAGCGGTTTTGTAAAGGGATTTTTGTTGATTTTCGTTGTTTTTCGGGAAATCGCAATTGCAAACGCCTCTTCCCTGTGATATGATAAGATTGAAATATTGTTGGGAGGGATTCGATTTGATCACCTTTGACGCCGAGAAAAAACTGTTTTGGCTGAACACTTCCGGCTCCACCTACGTCCTGCACGTCTATGAGAACGGCGACCTGCTGGAGCTGTACGCGGGCGCCCCGATCCCCTGCGACGACCTGCGCGCGCTGGCGACGCGGCCGCGCTGCGCCTCCTTCTCTCCCGCCGACGCGCGCTACGCGGACGAGCACTTCTCCGCCGACACGGCGCCGATGGCGTACGCGACCTTCGGCCGGGGCGACTTCCGTCCGAGCGCGATCGCCGCGGAAAACGAGGACGGCAATCTGGTCACCGAGCTGAAATACGACAGCCACCGCATCTACGCCGGCAAGCCCGCGCCCGCGGGACTGCCGCACCTCTACACGCTCACCGACGGGGACGCCTCCACGCTGGAGATCACCCTGAAGGATCCCTACACAGGACTGACCGCGATCCTGTCCTACACGGTCTTTGAGGCGCTCGACGCGCTGACGCGCTCGGTGCGCGTCGTCAACGGCGGCGACAAGCCGCTGATCCTGCGCCGGGTCATGAGCCTGTGCGCCGACCTGCCGGAGATGGATTACGACCTCATCACCCTGTGGGGACGGCACGACAAGGAGCGCAATTTCGACCGCAGACGGCTCGGACACGGCGAGCAGGGAATCTCCTCCCGCCGCGGCTCCTCCAGCCACGCGCAAAATCCCTTCGCGGCGCTGGCGAAGGCCGGCTCCGACGAGGATCACGGCGAGGTCTTCGGCTACAATTTCATCTACAGCAGCAATTTCGCGTTCACCGCGGACTGCGACTACAACAGCTCCACCCGGATCCTGATGGGCATCGAGCCGACGGGGCTCGCGATCCGGCTCGCGCCCGGCGAAGCGTTCCAGGCGCCCGAGGCGGTCACGGTGCGCTCCGACGAGGGGCTCGGCGGCATGAGCCGCACGTTCCACAAGCTCTACAACCGGCACCTGATCCGCGGCGAATGGAAGGAGAAGAAGCGCCCCCTGCTCATCAACAGCTGGGAGGCCGCGTACTTCGACTTCGACACGGACAAGCTGGTGGCCTTCGCCGAACGCGCCAAGGCGCTGGGCATCGAGATGCTGGTCATGGACGACGGCTGGTTCGGCAGGCGCAACGACGACACCACGAGCCTGGGCGACTGGGTCGTCAATACAGACAAGCTGCCCGGCGGCCTGAAGGTCCTGGTCGACCGCGTCCACGCGCTGGGGCTCAAATTCGGCATCTGGTTCGAGCCGGAGATGATCTCGCCGGACTCCGACCTCTACCGGGCGCACCCCGACTGGTGCGTCCACGTGCCGGGGCGCGTGAACAGCGTCGGCCGGCACCAGTACGTGCTGGACGTGTCCCGCGCGGACGTGCGCGACGCGCTCTTTTCGATGATCTGCGCCGTGCTCGACGAGACGCCGGTGGACTACGTCAAATGGGACTTCAACCGCAACATCTCCGAGGCGGGCTCCGCGTCTCTTGACAGCGCGCACGCGGGCGAATTCATGCACCGCTTCGTGCTGGGCACCTACGATCTGCAGGACCGCCTGACAAAGCGCTATCCCGGCCTGCTGCTGGAGAACTGCTCCGGCGGCGGCGGCCGGTTCGACCCCGGCATGCTCTATTACAGCCCGCAGATCTGGACCAGCGACGACACCGACGCCGTCGAGCGTCTGAGCATCCAGTTCGGAACCAGCCTGTGCTATCCGGCCTCCGCCATGGGCGCGCACGTCTCCGCCAGCAGCCGCACCGGCTACGAGACCAAGGGCGACGTGGCGCTGTGGGGCACCTTCGGCTACGAGCTCGACCCGGTCAAGCTCAGCGCCGAGACGCAGGCGCTGGTCAAAGAGCAGGTGGCCGAATACCACAAATACTACGACCTGATCCGGCGCGGCGACCTGTACAGGCTCATCTGCCCCTGGGACGACGTGCGCGTGTGCGCCTGGAGCTTCGTCAGCGAAGATAAGACGCAGGCGCTTGCCACGGTCGTCGCCTCGCTGCACCGGCACCACGAGTGCTGGCGGCTGCGCTTCAAGGGACTCGATCCCGCGAAGACCTATCGGGATGAAAAAACCGGCGAAACCTATTCCGGCGCATACCTGATGCGCGTCGGCTTCAATATGTGCAACAAGCTGCACGACGGCCAGAGCGAAAAATGGTATTTTACGGCTGAATAACGAGATGAAAGGACGGCGAACGGCATGTTCGTGGACACATCGCGCAAATACCGTAACTTTGAAGGCTTCGGCGCAAGCGGCGCCTGGTGGGCGCAGCTCGTGGGCGGCTGGCCCTGCCGGGACGAGATCGTCCGCCTGCTGTACAGCCCGGACGACGGCATCGGCCTGACGGCCTACCGCTACAACATCGGCGCGGGGTCGGCGCGCTCCGGCCTCGGCGACATCGGCAACCCCTTGCGCCGCACCGACTGCTTTGAAACGGCGCCCGGCCGCTATGATTTCGACCGCGACCGCGAGGCCGTCTCCGTCCTGCGCGCCGCCGTGCGGTACGGCGCGAAGGAGGTCGTCTTCTTCGTCAATTCGCCGCCGGAGCGCCTGACCGTCAGCGGCATGGCGCACTGCGACAGGCGCAGGCCCTTCCGCAACAACCTGCCGCGCGGGAACGAGGCGGCCTTCGCCGACTTCTGTCTCGACGTGACGGAGCACTTCGTCCGCGAGGGGCTCCCCGTCAAATACCTTTCCCCGATCAACGAGCCGCTGTGGGTCTGGAACGGCGGCCAGGAGGGCTGCCATTACTCCCCCGCCGCCGCCGCGCGCGTGATGGGTCTCATCGCGCGCAAGATGGACGACCGTCCGGCGCTGCGGGACGTGAAGCTGTCCGGCTTTGAGAACGGCGACGTCCGCTGGTTCAACAGGACCTACACGCGGTATCTGTTCCGCGATCCGGCCGTCAGCCGGCGCGCGCCCGGCGTGGACGTCCACTCCTATTTCCTCAATCCCGGCCCGATCCCGATCCTCAACGACCGGGCCGGTTTTTTGCGCCGTTTTCGCCGCTGGATGGAGCGCCGCTACCCGGACAAGACGATCCGCATGAGCGAATGGTGCCATATGCAGGGCGGCCGCGACAGCTCCATGGCGTCGGCGCTGGTGATGGCGCGGGTGATCTGGGAGGATCTGACGATCCTCAACGCCTCCGCCTGGCAGCACTGGATCGCCGTCAGCGAGGTGGACTACTGCGACGGGCTCATCTACATCGACCCGGAGACGCAGACGTATTCGCTGACCAAACGCTATTACGCCACGGGCAATTTCTCGAAATACATCCCCGTCGGCGCGGTTCGCGTCCGCGCCGAAACCCGCGACAAGGCGCTGCTCGCCTGCGCATTCGCGCATCCGGACGGGCTGACGGCTGTCGTCGTCAATGAGACCGCGCAGACGCGCGCGATCGACCTGCCCGGAAACGCGTACCTGGCCGTCGTGACGGACGACGCGCAGGATCTGGCCGAACACCCCGTCTCAGGCAGGCGCCTGACGCTCACGCCCCGTTCCGTCACGACGATCCTCTGCCGGAAGGAGGACGCATCATGAAAGACAAGCTCCTTACGCTCCTGCGGTCGGTCAGGCTGTACTGGCGCGCGCCGCCGAAGGGACGGTACATGCCCTTCCGGGAGATCCTCTCCCTCTCCGTCGGCGGCATCGGCGTGAAGCTCATCACCTACTGCGTCAGCCAGATGGTCATCAGCATCGGCAACGTGCTGATCGGCAACACCATCGGCATCTCGCCGAGCGCGATCTACGTCATCTACATCGTGAGCGTGCTCTCCGGCTTTCCGCTGACGGCGCTGCGCGCCCGCATGATCGACAACACCCGGTCGATGAAGGGCAAATACCGCCCCTACATCATCACCATGGGGATCCCCTCCGCGGTGATCGGCGCGCTGTTCATCCTGACGCCGTATGAGAGCATGAGCGCCTTCGGGAAGGCCTGCGCCGTGCTCGTCTACAATATCGGCTTCCAGTTCTTCTACAACTTTTACATCGACGCGTTCGACAGTCTGATCAACGTGCTGTCGCCCAACAGCATCGAGCGCAGCGACGTCCTGTCGATCAAGTCGGTCATCGAAAACTTCTCGCCCTCCGTCGTCAACATCCTGTGGCCGATCATCGCGCGGGCTGTCACCGGGCAGGACACGCTCTACGACATGAAGGTCTACCGGGTGCTGTTCCCGCCGATGCTCGTTTTGGGCTTTCTCATCTC
>ONWP01000089.1 GCA_900321595.1 uncultured Eubacteriales bacterium | reverse complement strand
CTGGGCGACGCGGTGCTGCTGGCGCAGGAGACGCCCGGCGTCGAACGGATCCGTCTGGGGTCGCTGGAGCCGGATCACATGACGCCGGCGCTGCGCGAAAAGCTCGGCCGCGCGGACAAGCTGTGCCCGCAGTTCCACCTGTCGCTCCAGTCCGGCAGCGACAGCGTGCTGCGGCGCATGAACCGCCATTACACCGCGGCGGAATACCTCGCGCTGACCGAGGCGCTGCGGCGCGAATTCCCCGGCGCGAGCGTTACGACGGATATCATCGTCGGCTTTCCCGGCGAAACGGAGGCGGATTTCGCCGAAACGCGCGCCCTCGTCGAGGCCGTCGGCTTCGAAAAGGTCCACGTCTTCCCCTTCTCCCCCCGGAGCGGCACCCCGGCGGCAAAGATGCCCGATCAGATCGCGCCGTCCGTCAAAGCCGCCAGAACGAAGGCCCTCGCGGACACCGCGGAACAGACGCGGCTGACCCGTTTTTCCGCCATGCTCGGCTCGACGGCGCGCGTCCTGTTCGAAACGCCGGAGGACGGCTTCCAGACCGGCTACACCGAAAACTATACCCCCGTCCGGGTGCGGACGGAGGCAGTGTTGACAGGGCAGATCCTGCCCGTCACGATCACGGCGGTGATCCCGGACGCGCAGGGCGCGGTCTGCGAAGCGCGGCTCCGGTGAGCGCCGGATTCTTTTTCAAAGCATATAAAAACCCGCTTGACGCTTTCGCTTGAAAGCTGTCAGGCGGGTGGTTCTTTATGCGGAGGAGCCGCTGTCATTCGCCGAGCCTTTCGCCCAGATACGCTTCGATCCGTCCGACAAAATATTCCGCGTTTTCGACCTGCCGCTCGACCTCTCCCTTTGAGATCACAAAGAAGTCCTCATAGTCGCAGTCCGTCCGGATCTCAAAGGCGTCGCGCAGGATCCTGCCGAGCTTTCGCTCCAGGATCCCGGATTTGATATAATCCCGATTGAAGAACGCAATCACGCCGGAATGCTTGCTGAAGCTTTGTCCGTCCGCGACAAGCACCGCCCGCGCGGCGTGAAAGATCGCGTAATACGACCGATTGGCGGAGGTCTCATAGAAGCCGTTTTCCAGACTTGACCTTACGGATCGAATATCTGTTTTCGCCTTTTCAAGCCGGTAAACAGCCATGCTTCTGTTCATATCATCCATCGATCCGGATCCCGTCCCTCGTGACATTCTGATAAAACGGCGAAGCGGCAAAGCACCGATCAAAGAAGGCCTTTTCCTGCAGCTTGACAGACAGCAGCACGTCGTATTTCAATCCGATCTCAAACGCCAGCTCGGAGACCTGCTCCCGATACCCGGCGATTTGCGCCCGGGGCAGATTCAGCATCGCCATCACGTCCACGTCGGATTCGTCGTCATAGTCTCCGCGCGCATAGGAACCGTAAAGAATCACGCTGTCCAGCCTGTCCCCGAATATCCCGCGCAGCCCCTGAACCGTCTCCCGCAGGAGCCGTTCCAGATCGTTCGGTGAACACACGACGCGCACCTCTCAAAAGCACCCGATTATTCTACTATGATTATAATCAGCATGACCTCGAAAAATCAAGAAATATGTGCAGAGGATGCAGCCATTAACCCAAAAACCGATGCAAATCAAATAACGGATACAAAAACCGATGATTATCAACAAATCAACAAACGGAAAAAGCTAACCATCAAAACACTAACCCATGGCATCACAAAGCTCACAGTGACCTACACCGGAACCTGCGGCATGGAAAAACCGTCCACCCAAATCAATTCCGCATGAGGTACATCTTTTTCCATGGTATTCGATGCCATCCCTATATTCTGTATACAGCTCAAAACTGTGGGGACGCATTTCTTCGTAAGCGCAAAACTCTCCGCAAACAGTGCATTGTCTAGTCTCATACATGGTGTCAGCAGGACGCCACTCCCCCCACTGGTGATCGCCCATGGTCGATGACTGCTCCCCGCAGTAGCTGCACGTCGCGTAATGTTTGCAGTCTCCTCCGGTGAAGTTATGCTCGAGCTTGTCGGTTTTGCTGCCCTTGGCCTTCGCGCCGCAGGTACAGGCGTAATTCGTGTAGCCGCCCGCCGAGCAGGTCGCCGCGACGACGTCGCCCGCCGTGAACAGGTGCAGGTGCTTCTTGTCCTGACTGCCGCCGGTCACGTCGGACACGTCCTGCGCCGTGATCAGGCTGTACCCGTTCTTTTTCAGCTCCGTGACGAAGCCCTTCACCTTCTCGTCCGCGTTGTTCTGATTCGCCTTGACGTACTGCAGCTCCGCCTCAAAAATCTGCTTCTTGCTGTCGCTGAAGCCGCCGGCCTTTTTCAGCCAGTCGATCGCGTCGAGCCAGGATTTGCTCTTGACGAGCGACATGCCCTGTTTGTAGGCCGCCTCGGCCGCCTTCCCCGCCGCGTCCTTGTCGTCCTTGAGCGCCGAAAGATACGTGTACGCGTTCACGAAGTCGTTT
>ONWP01000013.1 GCA_900321595.1 uncultured Eubacteriales bacterium | reverse complement strand
GTCGGCTCTGCCGGTCAGGTCGATGATGTTGCCGCACTTGCCGCACTCGCCCTCGACGTAGTACTCGCCCTCGCGGGAGCCGGCGAAGGAGCCCTCCCAGCCGAAGTAGCGCAGCATCTCGTCATAGTACTGATAGTCGAGATCCTCGTCCAGCCAGCCGTCGTCAATGCCGTAGAGATCCGTCACCATGGCGGTGGTCAGACCCGGATAGCACAGCGGCCAGAAGGTCGCGTTCTGATCGGTCATGTCGTCGGGCGCGACGCAGCCGACAGCCTGCGAGATCTGATTGGGCAGCGCGCCTTCCACGTTGCGCAGAAAATACATGTCGTACTGGCCGCCTTCATACTCGTCGGTGCCGATGTAGAAGCCGTCCGCGCCGCAGCCGCGGGAGATGCTGTCGCCGATGGCGAGGTAGCCGCCCTCCTGGCCGTACTGCCGGACGTTGTCCTTCGTCGCGGCGAACGCCTGGGTCACGCCGCAGGCAAGCAGCAGCGTCATGACCAGCATCCACGCGGTCAGTTTCTTGAACGTTTTCTTCATGGATGTTTCCTCCTCTATGAAACTGAATTGTTTTTTATGAGAATTCCGTCAGCCTTCGATCCGGCTCAGGAAGAACTCGCGTTTGACGTCGTTGTCCAGCGAATGGACGGGCTTGACCTGCGCGGCGGACGCGCCCTGCGCGATGCAGCGGGCCGCCCACGCGTCGTGAGTGCCGGGGATCTGCTTCTGCACGATCAGCCGCTCGATGAAGGACTTGCCGCGCTGACCGGTGTAGCGCCGGTTGCACGCGCCCATATAGCCCTCGATCTCGTCGATGCACGCGTCCCAGTCGACGTCGGCGTCCGACTCGACCACCAGCGCGTAGCGGCTGGGCATCACGCTGTCGTCCTGGTAGAAGAACCAGTGATCCACCTCGACGCCGTGCGCCTTTTCGAACATTTCGATGGCGGTGCGGGCGTCCTCCTCGCTGAACTTTTCACCGGCGACGTTGAACAGCTGTCCCTTTCGGAAGACGAAGGAGATCAGCGGACATTTGTTCCGGAAGCCCTTGACCTCGATCACGTCCTTGAGCTTGTAGCGGTAGAGACCGGCCTGCGTCGTGATGAGGATCTCATACTTGCCGCCCGCCTCAAGCTGATCGAGCGTCAGGACGGTGTGCGCACCGCTGTCCTCATCATACGGGATGAACTCGTAGAAGCAGCTGTCCGTCAGCAGCTGCATATCCGTGCTCTCGAGCTCGTAAACCGCGCCGACGAGCGCTTCGCTCGCGCCGTAGATCGAGAAGTCGAAGGGCACGCCCTTCGCCATGGAGCGGATGTGGTCGGCGGCGGGCTTGAACGACGCGTTGCCGATGCTGCACAGCACCGCAAGATCCGGCCAGAGCCGCTTGTAAAGCGTCTCGTTAAAGCCCTGCTCGAACTGCTCGCGCAGATAGGCCGCCCGCGCCGGCATGGGCTTCGCGTGTTTTTCGATGCGCGCGCGCACCTCCGGCTTGAGCTTCACGCTGTCGCTCACCCGGCCGGTGCCGATGTCGTCCACGATGGTCTGCCAGTTCTTGCGCAGATAGGCCATCTGGCTGACGTTGATGCTGAAAAATACCGAGAAGATAAACGTCACGCGGGGATCGGCCAGCGCCTCCCGGTAGATGCAGTAGATATAGTCGCCGTCGTTCACGTCAAAGAGCTGCTTCGTGGGAACGGTCAGGATGAACGGATAAAACTTGCCGTACTCCAGCGCGCCGATCTCGGCGATGTTGCTGCACGGCAGACCGTTGGGCAAATGCTCATTCGTCGCCGGGGACAGGAATACGCCGCGGCCCGGCCGGTAGCGCCGACCCTGCTTTTTCATCTCCGCCGCGCCCAGCGCCAGCGCCCGCGTCCATGTGTATTTGACGTACGCCTTCAGCGACGCGCTCGTTGCCGGAATGTACTTCGGCACGCCGGAGGAACCGGACGTCCGGGAGAATCCCAGCACCTTCGACGCGGTCAGGATGTTCTTTTCGCCGTTTTTCAGGCGCTCCATATCCTGCGCGTAATCCTCGTATCCGCTTTCCGGCACGTATTTGCGGTAGTCTTCGATCGAGCGGATCTCTGAAAAATGATGCGCTCTGCCGAATTCGGTATTTTTATTTTTCCGGATGATCTGTTTGAGCAGCGCCAGGTTCTCCCCCATCGGATCCTTCGACGCTTTTTCCAGATGACGCAGGCTGCTGTTGCCCTTGAACACCATCAGCCGCATCGCGAGTGACGTCACAAATTCCCTTAACATCGGTATCTCTCTGCCTATTTTTATTTTTGGCAAAAGAGCCCGCCCTTTTACCGATTATATGTTATCACCATTTTATGAAAAATACAACTGTTTTTTCGAC
>ONWP01000031.1 GCA_900321595.1 uncultured Eubacteriales bacterium | reverse complement strand
AGCGAGCTGTCCTGGCGCTGGTGGAAGGCCAACGTCCGCGCCGGCGAATTCTCGATCCTCAACCCCGGACGCTTCGACGAGAACGAGAAGTTCCGCGACGACCTGATCGCGCACGGCGTCAAGGTGCTCGGCGAGGGCGAAAAAGGCGACTTCATGGACTGCGCCAGCATCCGCAACACGCCGCCGGACGAGTGGAATATGTACGAGGCCGAGGAGACCGGCACCAAGGTGCGCAACTTCTTTTACCGCATCCTCGAGAAGCTCACGCCCGTCCTGACCATGTTCGGTCTGTATTATAAGATCGCGCAGTCGACGCGCGGGACCATCAGCTGAATCAAGAAAGGAGAATCCCCATGGAAATCAAATTCTACGTCTGTGAACACTGCGGCAACATCATCGCCTACGTCAAAAACGCCGGCGTGCCCGTCATGTGCTGCGGGCAGAAGATGACCGAGATCGTCCCCAACACCACCGACGCCGCGCAGGAAAAGCACGTCCCGGTCGTCACCGTCGACGGCAACAAGGTGCTGGTGCGCGTGGGCGAGGTCGATCACCCGATGATCGACGCCCATTACATCGAGTGGATCTGCCTGCAGACCGCGCAGGGCAACCAGCGCAAGTGCCTGAAGCCCGGCGACGCCCCCGAAGCCTGCTTCATGCTCTGCGAGGGCGACGAGGTGCAGGCGGCCTACGCCTACTGCAACCTCCACGGCCTGTGGAAGGCGGAGCTGTAAGTCAATAAACCGAAAGGAGAACATCGGATATGGTATACGTATGCGGCCTGTGCGGCTGGACCTACGACGAGGAAGCCGGCGATCCCGATAACGGCATCGCGCCCGGCACGAAGTTCGAAGATCTGCCCGAGGATTTCGCCTGCCCGCTGTGCGGCGCCGGCAAGGATCAGTTCAGCGAGGGCTGATCGGCAGTAAAAAAGAAAAGCGTCGGTCTCCCGGCGCTTTTTCTCATTTGCGGTCTCTTATCTGAACAGATCCCGGAAGAATTCCATCACCCGGCGCAGGATCGCGAGCAGCCGCTGCCAGAAGCTCTGCTGCATCGGCTGTTCCGGCTCATCCGGCGCGGGCTCGTCCGGGACGGGCTCATCCGGGGCGCCCGGATCCTTCCACTGCGCGTACAGCACCGTGTATTCGTCCGTCAGCGTGATCGCGTCGCCCGGCTGATACGCGGTCCCGGTCCCGTCCGCCTTCGTGTTCCAGCCCCGGAACTCCTTGCCGGACGGGGCCTTGATCGTGCCGGAGCCGGTGATCGGCTTCACCGCCAGCGTATCGCCCAGAACGGCGATCTTCACTGCGAAGCCCCAGTTGTCGCTGGACGCGCCGTTCTTGTCGTAGTAGAGATACGCGCGCGTCCCGCCGAAGCCCCGGTCCAGCGCCGCGGCGCGTTCCTGCACGAAGTTGATGCCGACGTTCGCGTCCGCCTCCCACTTTGAGGCGGCGACCTGCGGGTCGTTGGTGCCGAAGTGGTTCCAGCGGATCGCGTTCATGGCCGCGCTCGCGGCGATCGTGTCGCGAAGAAGCTTCATCTGCGCGTCTCCCCTCGCGAAAAGGTCGCCCGCGCGAAGCTCCGCCCAGCGTTCGCTGACCGCCTCGCGGAACTCGGCGTGGCTGTACGCCGCCGTCAGCATGGTCGGAATGTTGTGATAGCCCATCATGTTCGACCACCAGACGCTCGTATCCGTCAGGGTGATGCCGTATTTGCCGGAGCGGCTGCCGAAGGCGTTGTCCATATCCCACACGGGCGCGAGGATCAGCTTGCCGTCCCCTTCCGGCTTATGGACATAGAAGCTCGACAGCGCGGCGTCGTAGTTCATGCCCAGCTCCTGCAGGATATACATGTTGACGAGAGAATCCGCGTCGAAGTACTCCGTATAGTGCCTGCCCGCGCCGTTGTACCCGGTCGGGGCGTAGAGCGCCTGCGTCGCGGCCTCCACGTAGTCGGCGATGTAATTCACCTCCGCGCGGGACGCGAGCTCCGGCGATTTGATGACGATCGGCTGGCCGTTCGACGTCACGAAGCCGCAGGGCTCCTCGTTGTAGCGCCCGGCGTATTCATATTCCAGCAGATAGCCGCCGGTCACGTCGTCGGGCTCGCTCGGGATCTCCGCCCACTTGCGCGAGCCCTTGACGGAGCCGGACTGCACCGCGCCGTTCGCGCCGGTGCCGGCCAGCGGCAGCGCCTCAAGCTCGACGTTCGGGTTGGCGTCCTCATTCGCGTCCTCGAGGTCGGCGATCTCCACGCGGTTCTCGCCGATCTCCACGCTCTCGCAGAGGAAATAGTT
>ONWP01000045.1 GCA_900321595.1 uncultured Eubacteriales bacterium | reverse complement strand
GGGCGGCGTCTGGGTGGGCACGCCGTGCAGCACCTCGTCGCCCTTGTAGGCGCGGGCGTTGCCGTCGGAGCACCAGTCGTGGGTCGCATAAATGACGTAGGCGTCCTTCTTCTCCTGAAAAGCCGTCAGCTTCTCGCGGAATTCGTTGTGGGATACGATCTCGCCGTCGTTGGACATATCGCCGGCGACCAGCAGCGCGTCGCAGTCGGACGCGGCGATCTCTGCCAGCGCGGCGTCGAGGATCGCGCCGGATTCGGCCAGACATTTCTGATCGGTCTTCGACCGGATCTCATAGGCGCGGCCGCTGTTGCCGAGCGTTTCGGAGTAGTAATGAACGTCAGAGATAACTGCAAGCTTGAGCATGGTGGATCCCTCCCGCGAATTTGAACATTCTATGAATGCATGATACCATATCCGGGAATACTTTTCAAGAAGAAAAACGACCTTTGTCGATTGGCAAAGGCCGTTTTTCGCAGGGCGCGACGGACGCTCAAACCCATTCCAGCGGCGCGACGCTGACGCAGCCCCGGTTGGGGACGGGCTTGTCCAGCCAGCCGCAGGTCGTGATGAAGTACCTGCCGTCCTCGATCAGGATCTCCGCAGCGTGTGCCCTGAGCTTCGCGATCGGCTGCAGCGCGCCCGCTTCGCCGTCGTATTCGCCGAAATAACGCGGATCCGCAGAACAGAAGACCAGCGTGTCGTTGTAGGTCTCGTCGGAGCAGTCCGTATACGTGAGAAACAGATAAAAGAGCCCGTCCTTTTTCAGCACGAAGGGGGACTCCATCGCGCCGCAGCCGTTCCGAAGCGGCGCGCGGCCGCCGGAGGTGAGCGCGAAGCCCTCGAACCGCCAGGTGAGCAGATCCTGCGAGGAGAAGAGGGAGATCGCGCCTTTCCCGTCCCGGGTGCCGGCGACGTACATCAGGTACCGGTTCTCGTCCAGCTTCAGCACGAAATGATCCCGGTGCGCCGCCATGGGCGGCTCGTCCAGCAGCGTGACCGGATAGCCGTACCACTCGAACATGTCGAAGGAGACGGCCAGCGACGTGGGGGACGGGCCGTAAAACATATAGTAATTATCGCCTTTGCCGATGACGCAGGGCGCCCACGCGAGCGTGCCGCGGTCGACGACGCGGCCGCATTCCTCAAACGGCGCGTCCAGACGCGCGCCGCGGCCGTGGGCGAAATAGCGCTCCTCGTAGGAGTGGCCGCCGAAGCTCGTGATGCCGTACAGATGCCAAAGGCCGTCTGCGCCCCGGACGACCGTGTGGTCGTTGACGTAGTTGCCGTTTTTCTCAGGGCGGAACAGAACCTGCCATTCTCCCGCGATCACCGGTTTTTTCATGCTGACGTCTCCTTTTACGCGCGGTCTGACGAAATGCGCGAAAAAATCAAAGAAAAACCTCCCGCTTCTGCGGAAGGCTTTCGACTGGAGCGGACGACGAGGCTCGAACTCGCTACCTCCACCTTGGCAAGGTGGCGCTCTACCAGATGAGCTACGCCCGCATTGCGCTACGCTATTATAACAGCCGCCGGGCTGTTTGTCAAGTGTTAATTTTCAGAAAAAGAGGCGTTCGTCACGAAACGCGCGCGCAGTCTTTGACTTGACCTGTCCGGTACGGTCTGATATAATGCCATTGACGCCCGTTGGGCAGGCAAATTCTTTTTTTCGGAACGGGGGAACGGACGAATGAAACGATACGGACACGTGGCCGTCGTCGGCATCGACGGCATGGGGGGCTTCAACGCGCTGACGGACACGCCCTGCATGGACGCGATCTTCACAGGCGGCGCGGCGACGCATCACGCGTACAGCATGGATCCCACGATCAGCGCCGAGAACTGGGGCGGGATGCTCCTGGGGACGGAGCCGGCGGTACACGGTCTGACGAACGGCTATATCTCGTCGCACCCCTATACGAACGACGCGCTGCCGAGCCTTTTCAGACGGATCCGGGACGCGTTCCCGGACGCGTACCTCGCCAGCGTCGTCAACTGGAACCCCATCAACATCGGCATCGTGGAGGACGGTCTGGGCGTGGAAAAGCGCACCGCGCGCGGCGACGAGGCCGTGACGGATGAAGTCGTGGCGTGCGTCGCGAAGAAGCCCGTCTTCCTTTTCGTTCAACTGGACAACGTGGACGGCGCGGGCCATCACTACGGCTACGGCGAGCCGGGACACCTGAAGCGCATCACCGAGATCGACGCGCTGGTCGGGCGCATCTACCGGGCCTACGTGGACGCCGGGATCGCCGACGACACGCTTTTCATCTGCATCGCCGATCACGGCGGGAACGATCACGGCCACGGCGGCTGGACCGACGGCGAAAAGTACGTCTTTTTCGCGGCGGCCGGCCGGGACGTGCCCGGCGGGCAGATCCCCTTCGCGGTGACGAAGGACATCTCGGCGACCGTGCTGTACGCGCTGGGGCTGGACGTGCCGGCGTATACGCCCGGCGGCTACACCTCACAGGTGCCCGCGTGTATTTTCCCCGGCGTCGGGGACGACTATATCCGTCCGGCGGCGGTCTCCCACGCCGTGATCAAGCCCACCGCGGATTACGCGAGCGGTCTGGGCAGCCTGTTCGCGGGGCGCGTCCGGGGCTGCTGGCCCTTTGACAGCAGTCTCGCGGACGTTTCCGGACAGTGCGAAACGACGGAACGCGGCGCGGTGAAATTCTATTCCAACGGCGTGCGCTCGCAGACGGCGGAATTCGGCGCGACAGGCGCGGCGGTCGTCGAAGGCCTCGACCTCGGCGGCAGCTTTACGATCTGCTGCTGGCTTCTGGCGGACGCCGACATCGACGGGGACGTCTGCGTCCTGGGCGACAAGAGCCCGCAGCGCGGCAGCCATCAGGAGCGCGGCTTCAACCTGCTCCTGCGCAGACACTCCGTCATGGCGCAGTTCGGCTCCGGCGACGACGACGCGGATACGGTGACGGCGTTCCCGGCGGACGGCTTCCGCGGCTGGCTGCATGTCGCGGTCAGCGTGGATCGCGAAAAGGGGCTTGTCGACACCTGGCTGGACTTTGAGCGGCTGCACCGGGATCGGCTCGACCCCGCGTTTACGCGCGGCGGCGACGCCGTCTGCCCGTTCACCATCGGCGACGACGGATATCTGCGCTTCAACCGGGAACGGGGACTTATTTTCCGCATGGACGAGCTGCTTGTCCTGGACGGCATGCTGACGGAAGCCGACGCACAGGCGCTGCGAAAGCATTACAGCTGATTGTTGATTTGTCCGGAGGGGTTGTGTATGAACACTGATTCGTTGCCGGTTTCTTATTCATGTTCCGACGATCTTCTGCAGGACGCGCGGGATATTATCGACAGCTCTCGCGAGCGGGCTTATCAGGCTGTCAACGAGGCGCTTGTGCGCAGGAACTGGCTGCTTGGCCGCAGAATCGCGGAGGAGGAATTGCGCGGGGAAGCGCGGGCTGCGTATGGACTTGAGATCATAAAACGCCTGTCAAAGGCGTTGACAAAGGAATACGGAAAAGGCTTCGCAAAAACAAATTTGTACAGCTTTTATCAGTTTTACAAGCTGTTCCCGGAGATTTTCCACGCGGCGAGTGGAAAATCAGTGGAGTAAAGTGTTT
>ONWP01000193.1 GCA_900321595.1 uncultured Eubacteriales bacterium | reverse complement strand
GGGCGGCGTGGTGGAGGCCTTCGCGTTGGGCGTGCCGGCGGGCTATGGCGATCCCATGTTCGACGGCGTGGAGAACCGGCTGGCGCAGGCGGTGTTCGGCATCCCGGCGGTGCGGGGCGTGGAATTCGGCGAGGGCTTCGCGGCGGCCGCAATGCGCGGCAGCGCCCACAACGACGCCCTGCGCGTCAGAAACGGCACGATTACAAGCGCGACCAACCATGCCGGCGGCATTCTGGGCGGCATCACGACCGGTCGGCCGGTGATCTTTCGCGCGGCCTTCAAACCGACGCCGAGTATCGCGCAGCTCCAGAAGAGCGTCAGCCTCTCCCGCAGACAGGACGCGGATCTTCAGATCGTGGGGCGTCATGACCCCTGCGTCGTCCCGAGAGCTGCGGCAGCCGTCGAAGCCGTCGCCGCGTTTACCGCGCTTGATCTGATCCTGACAGGAGGCGTTTAAATGGAAGACCTGAAAACATACCGGGACCGTATTGACGCGGTCGACGCGCAGATGCTGGATCTGTTCGGTCAGCGGATGCGGCTCGTCCTTGACGTCGCGCGCTACAAAGAGGCGAACAATCTGCCGGTTCGAAACGCGAAGCGGGAACGGGAGATCCTCAGCCGCGTCGATGAGATGAGCGATCCCGATTGGGCAGGCGACGCGAAGATCCTGTATCAAAACATTTTCAGCCTCTGCCGCGCTTACGAGCATCGCCATATCAGCGGCGGCAGCGCGTTATCCGCGCTTGTGCGCGACGCTGTCGAACAGACGCCGCGGCTGTTCCCCGAAAAGGCGCGCGTCGCCTGTCAGGGCGTGGAGGGCGCGTATTCCCAGCACGCCTGCGACCGCATCTTTCGCTATCCGGACATCGTCTACGCTTCCAGCTGGGGCAAGGTGCTTCGGCTGGTCTCCGACGGAGCCGCCGATTACGGGATCCTGCCCATTGAGAACAGTACGGCCGGATCCGTCAACAAAGTCTATGATCTCCTGCGGGAGCATCACTGCTATATCGTGCGGTCGATCCGCGTACACGTCGAACACTCCCTGCTTGTCAAAAACGGTACGAAGCTTGAAGAGATCCGAGAGATCATCTCCCACGAACAGGCGATCGCGCAGAGCAGCGAGTTTCTCTCCACCCTCGACGGTGTCACTGTCCGCGCTGTGCGCAACACAGCGGAGGCGGCGAAGCTGGTCGCGGAAAGCGACAGCCCGGATATCGCGGCGCTCGCGTCGCCCGACTGCGCGGAGATTTACGGTTTGACGGAGCTTGTCCCCGCGGTTCAGAACGTCCGCAACAACTATACGCGGTTCATCTGCGTCGCAAAGACGCTCCAGATCTACCCCGGCGCGGACCGCACCAGCTTCCTGCTGACAGCGGCGCACAGACCCGGAGCGCTGTACGCGATTCTGTCCAGACTCAACGCCCACGGGATCAACATGCGAAAGCTTGAAAGCCGTCCGATTCCCGAAAAGGACTTTGAATTCTGTTTCTATTTTGACGTGGAGGCGTCTGTCTATTCCGACGATCTTTACGCGCTGTTTGACGAACTGGAAGCCGAAAACTGCAATCTGGTCTATTTCGGCTCATACAGCGAGGTGTTGTGATGCGCGCGAGATTCGGTTTGATCGGACGCAGGCTCCCACACTCATACAGTCCCCGGATCCATCAGCTGCTGGCCGGCTACCCTTATGACCTCTGGGAGCTGGAGCCCGAGGACGTGCCGGCGTTCATGCACGGAAAGGACTTCGACGCCTGCAACGTGACGATTCCGTACAAAGAGACCGTGATCCCGTTTCTGGATGACCTGGACGCAACGGCGATCGAAATCGGATCTGTCAACACAGTCGTCAAAGGACCCGACGGACGTCTGACCGGATACAATACAGACGGATTCGGATTTCGCTATATGCTGGAAAGCGCCGGGATCGATCCGGCAGGCAAAAAGGTCGCGATCCTTGGCTCCGGCGGCACCAGCAAGACGGCAAAGTACGTCTGCTCAAAAATGGGAGCCCGCGAAACCGTCGTCGTATCCCGCGCCGGCGCGGTATCCTACGGCGATACGGATCGATACGCGGACGCGGAGATCCTGATCAACTGCACACCGGTCGGGATGTATCCGAACAATCTGGCCGTCCCGGTCGATATCGACAGATTCTCTAAATTGCTCGGCTTTGCGGACGTCATATACAACCCGAATCGCACCCTGCTGACAATGGAGGCGGAGCAACGCGGAATCCCCGCGGTCACAGGCCTTTCCATGCTGGTCGCGCAGGCGAAAAAGGCCGCTGAGTTCTTTACGGGAGAAGCCATACCGGATCCTGCGATCGATCGCGTGACGCGGCAGGTCTTCTTTGAGAACAGCAATATCGTGCTGATCGGCATGCCCGGCAGCGGAAAAACGACAGTCGGCAGCGCGCTCGCTGAGAGGCTCGGCCGTCAATTCGTCGATACGGATGAAGAGCTCCGGGAAACGCTCGGCACAGCGGCCGGAGACTACATCAATCTGTATGGCGAGGCTGCGTTCCGGGAACAGGAAACAAAGATCATGGAGCGATTCGGCAAAGAGAAGCAGCTTGTGATCGCCACCGGCGGCGGGCTTGTCACAGTGCCGAAAGCCCTGTACGCCGCACGTCAGAACGCAGTTGTCGTATTCCTCAACCGCCCGCTCGATCAGTTGGCCACGGAAGGACGGCCGCTGAGCGCGAAGAAGGGCGTTGAAGCGCTCTGGCAGGAGCGCGGGGCACTGTATAAAAAAGGCTGCGACCTGGAAATCGACGCGGGCGGCACCGCGGCGGACTGTGTCGACGCGATTTTAAAGGCGGTGTGTGTATGAAGAAGTATCTCGTTTTAAACGGACCGAATCTCAATATGCTCGGCGTCCGCGAACCGGACATTTACGGAAAGACAGGATATGACAGCCTTCTGTCCATGATCGCGGACTGGGCCGATCGCGGCGGCGTCGCCGTCGATTGCAGGCAATCCAACCATGAGGGCGATCTCGTGGACTGGATTCAGGCCGCTTACGGCGTTTATGACGGCATCGTTATCAACCCGGCGGCCTATACGCACACAAGCGTCGCGATCCTGGACGCGCTCAAGGCAGTGGGACTGCCGGCTGTCGAAGTCCATATCAGCGACGTGACGAAGCGGGAAGCGTTCCGGCAGATCTCCTATGCCGGCATGGCCTGTCGTCACCACATTATCGGTCACGGACTCGACGGTTACCTGGAAGCGCTTTCGTGGCTGCTGGCCAATACTTAGAAAACGATCCCACTCGGGTCGTTTTTTCTTGTAAAACTTTATAATAATGATCAATTTGACTTGCTTTTTGATTTGAATTCAGGCATAATATATATTAAGGCTTTTGCGTACTATTTTGCCTGACATAAAACTATTGTAAGAAAGCGTGTTGCAGTTTGGTCTTTTCAAGCCTCCTGTTCATTTTCGGTTTCCTGCCGATGAATCTGATCGCGCTGAAGCTGGCGCCGGACAACCGGGTCCGCAATATAATCCTGCTTGTTTTCTCGCTGGTCTTTTACGCGTGGGGCGAACCGCGGTACGTTCTGCTGCTGCTCACCATGAGTCTGGCAAGCTGGTTTTTCGCGCTACAGATCGACAAATCCGAATCGTCGCACGGCTTGCGCGTTCTGTTCATGGCGCTCGAGTGCGTCGTCTGTCTGGGATTGCTGGGTGTATTCAAATACGGCACGTTCTTTCTCACGCAAGTCCACCTGATCACCGGCAACACCGATCCCGTCATTCAGATCGCGCTGCCCATCGGCATTTCGTTCTATACCTTCCAGCTGTTGAGCTACGTCATTGACGTGTACCGCGGCGAAGTGAAAGCGCAGCCGCGCTTTATGATCGTTCTGCTGTATGCCTCGCTGTTCCATCAGTGCATCGCAGGACCGATCGTGCGATACGCCGACGTGGAACGGGAGCTCATCGACCGGACCTACAAGCAGTCCGATCTGAATCAGGGCGTGATGCGATTCGCGTTCGGCCTCGCGAAGAAGGTTTTGCTCGCGAACAACTGCGGGATGTTTGTCGATCAGCTGCTTGTCGCGGACGGCGCTTCAGACGCGGCCGCGGCGCTGGGCTCCCGTTCTGTCCTCGCGCTCTGGGTCGGCATGCTCTTCTATGCGCTTCAGATCTACCTCGACTTTTCCGCCTATTCCGATATGGCGATCGGCATGGGCTTGATGTCCGGCTTCCACTACAAGGAAAACTTCAACTACCCGTACACCGCGGCCAGCGTGACGGATTTCTGGCGGAGATGGCACATTTCGCTGGGCTCCTTCTTCCGCGATTACGTGTACATTCCCCTCGGCGGCAACCGGAAAGGCGCCGCCCGCCAGATCTTCAACCTTTTCGTCGTCTGGGCGCTGACGGGCTTCTGGCACGGCGCAAGCTGGAATTTCGTGCTTTGGGGGCTGTACTGGTTCGTCTTCCTGGTGTTCGAGAAATTCTTCCTGCTTGAAAAGCTGAAAAAGCTTCCGGCGTTTGTCTCCCATATCTATCTGCTTTTCGTCGTCTACTTCGGATGGGTCCTTTTCAAATTCGACGATCTGAAGCTGGTCGGCACCACCTTCAAAGGGATGTTCGGTCTCAACCGGAATCCCTTCGCGACGACGGAGACGGCGACGTACATTTCCGGCATTCTGCTGTTCCTGCTTCTGGCGATCTTTGCCTGTACGCCGATCGTGAAGAATCTCGGCCGGTTCTTCGTCAAGCGCGCCGAATTCTCAGATGTTGAGACCATCGCCGTGTCGGTCGGGCGCATCGCGATCCCCACGATCCTCCTGCTGATCAGCGCGATTTCACTGGTGGGCGAAACGTACAATCCCTTCCTGTATTTCCGTTTTTAAGAGGTGACGACAGTGAATAATGTAGAACAAAAGCGCAAGAAGAACCGGAAGCGCATGCGCGGCGCCGGCGCCATCGGCACCACGGTTTTCTTTGTCGTCATGAGCATCGCAACCGTTCTCTCCTTTATGCTCTCTCTGCGGCCGACGGTTTCCAACGCCGAAAAACGGAATCTGATGAAATTCCCGTCCTTTACGATCTCCGGCTTCCTGCACGGCGAATACACGCAGGCGATCGGCGACTGGTTCGCCGACACGATGCCGTTCCGCGATACGCTGACAAAGTATTCCGATACCATCAAAAAGACGCTCGGCATCCACACGAAAATCTCCAATTTCTCAGAACGCGTCGTATCAGACGCGCCGAAGGCTGAGGACGGCGAGGAGATCAATCAGGATACCGTAGACGTCACTGTCGCGGAGGTCACGACCAACGTCCAGGCGCTGCTGGACGCGCCCGCGTTGCCGGATTCGATCGAACCGCATCAGGGCGAGGGCGGCGGTCACATCGAGCAGGCGCTCGACTCCGTTTACCTGTACGATAACGCCGCGTTCGAGTACTATAATTTCGTTGAATCCACCGCGGACCGGTATGTCGCCGCGGTCAACCGCGCGGCGGACGAGCTCGACGGCACAGGGATCCAGGTCTACAACATGATCATTCCCACCAGCATGGATATCAAGCTGCCGCAGAGCGTGCGCGACAAGCTCAACACCTCGGATCAGAACAACGCGATCAATTACATGACGCGCAGACTCAGCCAAAAAGTCAAGCCGGTCATGATCTACGACCTCGAGAAGAAGCACGCGAACGAGTACACCTACTTCCGCACAGATCACCACTGGACGACGCTCGGCGCCTATTACGCCTACGCGCAGTTCATGGCCGTCAAGGGCGAATCCTTCACGCCGCTGTCCGAGTTCACGCCATACGCGTTCTCCCCGTACCTCGGCTCGTTCTACTCGGCCTCCGGCAATGCGGAGTCGCTCAGCGCGACGCCGGATACCGTCTACGCGTATGCGCCGCCGGTTCCCTTCACATTTAAGATGAAGACCTCGATGGACGAAGACTTTATGGACTGGGCGCTGATCGCGGACGCGAACGATTACGACACCAACTGCAAGTATCTGTGCTTCATCGGCGGCGACCAGTGTCTGTCTCTGCTTGAAAACACGGCGATGCAGCAGGGCAACACGCTCGTGCTCGTCAAGGAATCCTTCGGCAACTGCTTCGTACCGTATCTTGCCTGCAACTATAAGAAGGTCTATGTCATCGACTATCGCGAATTTGACGGCGACATCACGGAATACGCGAAACAGGTCGGCGCGAATGAGATCCTCTTCCAGAACAACATTTCCATGACGCGAAACGAGGGACTTGTCGAAGAGCTGGAAGCAAAGGTCTGATTTTTCCACTGTACAAACAAAGAAAAAGGTGCTATAATAAATTTATAGTACCTTTTTTATTACAGAGGAGGGGCAGATCGATGGAAAAGATTTCAATCAAGGGCCGTCACTTTGTTGACGCGTCCGGCAGACAGCGCATTTTCAACGGCGTCAATCTCGTTCACAAGGGGACGCCGGTCGAAGGGCAGTACCGCAAGGATTATTTCCCTGTGTGGCCGGATGATATGTTCCGGCAGCTCGCCGCGCTCGGCGTCAATCTGGTGCGTTTCGGGCTGATCTGGGACGCCGTCGAGCCGCAGCCGGACCACTACGACGACGCGTATCTCGCGCATATGGCGCGCTATATCGATCTGTGCGCGGAAAACGGGATCTACGTCTACCTGGATATGCATCAGGATCTCTACGCCGCCGCCTATTCCGACGGCGCGCCGGACTGGGCCGTGATCCACGACGGATACCCGCACAAAAAAACGCGGTTCATCTGGGCGGAAAGCTACTTTATCGACAAGGCGACGCACCGCGCGCTCGATCACTTCTGGGCCAATACGCCGATCCGCGGCAAGGGGCTGCAGGAGCACTTTGCCGATATGTGGTGTCACGTCGCGTCATTCTTTGCCGACAAGCCGAACATCATCGGCTATGACGTATTCAACGAGCCGCTTCCCGGGACGGATTCCGGACGCATTTTCCGGGAAACGATCCGGCACGGGATCGGCGTGATCCTTTCCAGGAAGGTTCCCAAGCTCGCAACGCTCCGGAAGCTGAAGACAGAAGATTTCGTTCCCGCGATCCTTTCCGCGGTCGACGATCCCGCTGTATTTCGAGATCTTACGAGCGGCGGCGATATGCTCAATCTGAAATTCTGCGTGGATACCTATTATCCGTTCCTGCAGTCGCTCGCGCTGCGCCTTCGCGCGGTCGCGCCGGACAAGATCATCATCATGGAAAACAGCTACTGGTCGAATACATCCATGCCCTGGCCGATCCCCTATCTTCGTGAGACGGACGGCGCCAGGATGGCAAACGTCGCGTTCGCGCCGCACGGTTACGATATAACCGTCGATTCGCCGTACACCAACACCGCGGGCAACAGCCGTGTACAGACGATCTTTGACGCGCACGCAAAGACGCAGGATCGTCTGGACGTACCCGTTATCGTCGGGGAATGGGGCGGCATGGTGCCCGGCAGTGAAGAGTATCCGCATCTGGAGTTTCTGCTCAAATACTTTGACGACCATCAGTGGAGCCAGACCTACTGGGCGTTCGCGCCGGATTTTGCCGAGTCAAAGATCATGCAGATCATCGCGCGGCCCTATCCGATCGCCGTCAACGGAGAAATCGAGCGTTACGGCTTCGATCGGGACAACAGCACCTTCAGGCTGGTCTACGACTGCGCGTTTCCGCGAAAAGGCGGCAAAACGATCGTCTGGACGCCGACCGAGCCGCGCAAGGTCACCGGTTCCCGCTGCACGGTCGAACAGCAGCCGGACGGCTCCTGGCAGGTTTCGTTCCTGAACAATAAAGGTCGCAACGAAATCGAGGTCTGTCTGTGAGCAGAGATCGCATCGGCATATCTTCCGCCTGCTGGTACCCGGATACCGTTGAAAACAGTCTGGAACAGGCCGGACGCGCCGGCTTTCGCACCTGTGAGATATTCGTCAACACATTCAGCGAGCTGAGCGGGCCGCTTCTGAAGAAACAGATCGAGATCCGCGATCATTACGGTCTGCAGATCAAATCGATCCATCCGTTCACCTCCTTCGCGGAATCCAGCTTTTTGTTCTCTACCTATGAGCGGCGTTTCTATGATTCGCTCGATTTCTACCGGCAGTATTTCGCCTACGCCGCCGCGCTTGAAGCGAAGATCCTCGTCATACACGGTATGAAGTCTCCGAACGGCCTCCCGATCGAGGTGTACGCGGAGCGTTTCGCGAAGCTTATCGAGGTCGGCCGCGAATACGGGATCGACGTCTGTCACGAAAACGTAGCGATGCACTGCGGAGAGGATCCGGACTATCTGGCGCAGATGCGCCGCATCATCGGTTCTGACTTTCATACCGTTCTGGATACGAAGCAGGCAAAGCGCGCCGGGTTCGCGCCGCAGGATTTTCTGCGAAAAACAGGCGACAGCATCCGACATATCCATATCAGCGATTATGACGACCGCAAGGACTGCATCCCGCCGTTTGAAGGTCAATTTGATACGGCCGGCTTTCTGACTGACGCGGAACGAACCGGCTACACCGGCGACTATATCATCGAATTATATCGCTGGGGCTGGACGAACGCCTCACAATTGACGGCCGCCGGTGAACGATTGCGCAAAAAACTTGCCGCTGTTTCATCAAATTCCGCTTGACAATGGCGGGATCACGCATTATAATGTAGACACAAATCAGAACAGTGTTGTTCGCAGACATACGCCTCTTACCGGGGGCTTATGTCTGTTTTTTCTTTTGCCAAATCTCCCGTAAACTGCGATCGTCCGACCGGCCAAACCCCGGGTGAATGCGGGGCCTTTCTTCCATTTCGCTTCCGCATGGGGCAGACTGATCAAATGGATGATCGCAGTTTACGGCCGATCTCACGATAGAGAAAGCCGCCGGAATCGCTTCCGACGGCTTTTCATGTTATTTTCGTTTCGACGCGATCGCGATCAGACGCTGCCGCATATGCGGGATCCTTCGCCAGCCCTGCGCGAAGACGCGCCACAAGGCGCTGTCCTCCGTCAGGTATTCACCCTTTCTCTCGCAGGCGAACGCGAACGCGCGCACCTGCGAAGGCTGCACGAGCTCCTCGCGGTCCTGCGCGTCGCCCATACACACAAGCGTTTCCCCGCGCACCTTGACGACGCGGTGCAGCACCGCCTTCCCGCCGGGCCGTTCATAAAGAATGATCGTTCCGGGGCGAAGCGACGGCAGCTCGCCGCAGAGAAATACCCGGTCGCGGCCGTTCGCGAGGAACGGAAGCATGCTGTTGCCGGTCACGGTCAGAACAAGCGGATCGGCCCTCGTAGCAGACGACGCCATTCTAAGCGCCTCAGCGTCAGTCAGTGTTGTCATAGCTCGATCAAACCGCAGCGCGCGAACGTGTCAAGAACGCCGCGCACATCGTTAAGAATCTCATCCGCGGGCACGTCATACTCCTCAGCTAAACGCGCCGCGATTTCTTCAACGGTATCACACTGATCGATCAGCTGATAAACGAGATCCGATGTTTCATTGAGCGTCAGCACGACGCTCTTATCATCCACCGGTTTCTGCATGATGAGCACCTTTTCGCCGAACAACTCCCGGTAAATATGATCCTCTCGTTTTTTCACGGCAGATCAGCCCGCCATCGTTTTGATATAGCGCTTGAAGAACGCGATCCCGTCGCCGAAAGAATCGACGCTGATTCTTTCATCCGTACCGTGGCTGAGCATGACGATATCAAGTCCCATGCGGAACGGTGAAAGACGATACATCTGATCCGTCAGCGGCTGATAGTGACGCGCGTCCGTGCCGCCCATAACGATGTACGGGACGACCATCGCGTTTTCATACATGGAATGCGCGATGGTTTTCAGCGCATTGAAGGAATCGGAATCCGTCGGCGAGATCACAGAGGGCTCATTGCCGCCGATCAGCCGAACGCCGACCTTCCTGCTTCGCACGACCTTACGGATATGATCCTCCACATCGCTGATGTGGCTGCCGGGCATGACGCGGAAATTCACCGTCGCCGTCGCGTGCTGCGGAAGCACGTTCGCCTGCGGTGAACCGGACGTCATCGTCACGGCGGTCGTCGTGCGGACAAGCGAAGCGGACTGAGGGATCGCGGACAGGATCGGCTTCAGGATCGGCAAAAGGTATTTGATGTTGCAGCCGAGCAGCCGAGCCGGGAATTTCATGCCGCGCGTCGCGACGTCGAGGATATTTTTCACCTGAGGATTGATGGTGGATTTGAACTGATTGTTTTCCAGATCCGCGATGGCTGTCGCCAAAACGCCGACCGCGGAATGCTTCGGCGGCGCTGAGGAATGTCCGCCCTTGGCGTCCACGCTGATTTCAAAATCCGCATAGCCCTTTTCAGCGATGCCGATGCCCGTCAAAGTCTTATCGATCACGCCGGGGACGTTCAGGCCGATGAGCCCGCCGCCTTCATCCAGCACGCTTTCGAGCTGAACGCCGCGATCCGCGAGCG
>ONWP01000088.1 GCA_900321595.1 uncultured Eubacteriales bacterium | reverse complement strand
GACGCGAATCTGGACGGCAAGGTCCTGGCGAACGACGCGCGGCTGGTGCTCAGAGCGTCCGCGAAGCTGGAGACGCTCACGGGACAGGGCTTCCTCAACTGCGATCTCAACGGCGACGGCAAACTGCTCGCCGGAGAAGCGCGCAAGATCCTTCGTTTCAGCGCGAAGCTGGAAGAAAAAATCTGATCCGAACCACGCGAAAAGGCTCCCGTCAGCGGCGGGAGCCCTCTTTTTTGTTGTCCGGCGCGATCAGTAGTCCAGTCCCCTGCCGTCGTCCTCGGGCAGGCCGTCCTCGTCGCAGATGTATTCGCGCGTCTTCATCAGATCGTAGTGCGCCTTCTGCTCCGGCGTCAGCTTGAAGGTGAAAGCCTTCGGCGCGATCTCGTCATACACGGGATACGCGAGACGCGCGCTGTCGCCGCTGACCGCCGTCGCCGCGAGGATCACGACGTCCGCGCAGTCCGGAAGCGTGACCGCCGTCTTGCCCGCGACAGGCAGCTCGACCGCGTAAAACCACTGGCACTTCGCGAAGACGACCTCGCCGTCCTTCAGCGAATGCGTCGCCTCGAACGCGATTTTTCCGGTCTTCATGTAGGCCGTCTGGCCGAAGTCGTAGAAATCGCCGCGGGCAAAGCGCTCCGTCACGTCGAGCACGCCGCGCGTGACGGCCTCGCCGTCGATCGTGAACACCGCGTCCCGGTCGCCGCCCGTGCTGCCGCACAGCAGGACCAGCTTGTCGGCGCCTTCCGGCACGGTGATGGTCTGCCCGGCCGCCGTCATGGCCTTGCCGTCGCCCAAACGGAAGCAGACGCTGCCGCAGGTCACGGTCTCGGGGAACTGCTCCGCCGGGATCGCCAGCGCGAAATCAGCGATCTCGCCCTTCTTCGCGGCGATCTTCTTGTCCAGCGGCAGCTCGACCGGCGTGCAGACGACCTTCGCGAGCCCGGCGTCCGCTTTTTTCAGCGTCAGGGCAAAGGAGCGGATCTGATACGGCGCGAAGTCCGCGACCAGTTCGCCGTTCTCGACGACCGCGTCGCCCAGCGCCGTCTCGTCCGCCCAGATCTCTCTGGCGGATTCGATCCCGCAGCCCAGCGTCAGCCGGACGTTCCCGGCGGCCTTATTGCTGCCCTCATTCAGGCGCACGACGACCTCGTCGCTGTCCTCCGCCAGCTTCAGGGCGCGGACGATGACGTTCGCGTCGCTGATGCCGCCGAAGCTGCGGCTTGCGGCCAGTTTGCCGGCGTGCGCGTCGGTGACGACCGCCGTCATGGGCTGCACGAAGGCGCGCGCGGCCAGCTGCGTCCCGGCGCCGACCTCGCCGGCGTGTCCCATGATCGCGAAGGACCAGCGGAGCATGCCGAGATCCATCATGGACTGCATGGTATCGATCTTATAGTTGCGCTGCGGCGTATGAACGATGGTCATGCGCAGCGTGGCGTCGTCATATTTATCCCAGCCGTACTTGCACTCGCTGATGACGCTGACGCCGTACGCGCCGTCGGCGGTCGTGATATCCGCCCACTTCTGCGCCGGAACCTCGTACAGCTTCTCGCGCATATTGCCGCGCTTGATCGCGCCCAGTCCCAGGTCGTAGGTCGCCTGCTCGTTCTCCGCGGTGAAGGTGAACACGCGCTTGGCCAGCGTCTCCAGACCGCGCCATTCGGCCTCCTCGTACACTTCGACGACCTGACCGCCCTGCGCCAGACCGATGATCGACGTAAACGTGCTGTCGCCGTCGCGCTGGGTCACCTTGTAGGCGACGTACGCGGCGCCGCAGGATTCGACCTCGATCGAAACCAGCTCCGCCGTGCGGTCGGGCTCCTTGGCCTGTTCGCTGTAGCGCAGCTCCCAGGCCGGCCAGTCCGTCGAGCCCTTGTAGTTGAACAGACCGATGGTCACGGGCTTCGCGAGCAGCTCCTTTTCAAGCGCTTTATCGTAAACGGACGCGACGTCGCCGTTCTCGTTCAGCGAGACGCGGTACCGTTCGTTCTCAAGGGTGCGGTCGCCGATGGAAAGCGTGCCCGTCATGGCGTCGTCCGCCGGCCGCAGATCGACCGCCGCGTAGCCGAGCGCCGGCACAGTCGCGACGAAGGCGACCTCCGTGTGATCCGCCGTTTTGCGCAGCACCTGGCAGGGCAGCTCGGTCCCGTCGGCGGCATAGGCGCGGACGCAGGGCTTCTCACAGACGGGGATCCGGGCGCGGACGCACTCGGTGCGCGCCTGCTCGATCGGGTTGAAGACGACGACGGCGGTTCCCTGACAGAAAGAGGTGTCCACGTTCGCCGCCACGGCGCCCTCGCCGGCCTCGATCTGGGTCGCGAATTCGTTCATGGAGACGGCGTAGTCGTTCCAGGAGCGCTTGTACACGCGCTGGCAGCTGGTGCCGGGGATGTCGTCGTGGAACTGGTGCGCGATCACGCGCTTCCAGCTGCGGTTGAGGCCCGCGCGGTCATACGCGCGCACGCCCAGCGCGTCGGCCAGGACGCCCGCGCGTTCCGCCGCGTCCGCCAGCTCCTCGGCTCTGCGGTTCCACCGCTTGCCCAGCGCGCGGCTCGTGTAGCCGCCGACGGCGTGATCGGTCATGACCAGCTCGTTGCGCCAGACCGGCAGCGAGGCCTTCTGTTCCGGCGTAAAACCGGCTTCGATGTCCCGGTAGATCTGATCCGCGGGGCTCGCGAGGACCTCGTACTTGTCGCAGTTTTTCACAAGGTCCTCCGTAAAGGCGATGCTGCGCTCTCTGGCCGAGCCGCCCCTGTCGCCCACGCCGTGGAACAGATAGGTGAAATCCTGTCCGTCAGACGCGGCCTTGGCGAGCTTCTCCTCGACGGCGTTCCAGTTGTCCTGCATATCCGCGGAATAGCTTCTGGGGTCGATGGACGCGTACACGCTCTGACCGTCGACGCCCTGCCAGACGCCCACGTCAAAGGGTCTGCCGTAGGCGCTGCCCCAGGTGAGCTTCTGGGTCGTGAAGCCCAGCAGACGCGCGTGGTGCATGATGGACGGCAGCGCCCAGCCGAAGCCGAAGCAGTCCGGCAGAAAGATATCACAGCTGCGCTTGCCGAACGTTTTGTCAAAGTAGCCGTTGCCCAGCAGGATGTTGCGGAACAGCGCCTCCGGCGAGGGCACGTTGACGTCGCCGTTCTCATAGGCGGAGCCCGTCACGCTCCAGCGGCCGTCGGCCACGTATTCCTTCAGCTTTTCAAACAGCTCCGGATAGTATTCCTGCATCAGCTCATAGCGATACGCGCCCTCGAAGCTGAAGCGGTACGTCGGATACTTTTCAAACATCTCGAAGTTTTCCGTCAGCGTGCGCAGGATATACTTCTCGATCGTCTCCTCAAAGTCCCAGCTCCAGACTGTGTCCAGATGCGCCGTGGCAACGGTGTAGATTCTCTTTTTCTTGTCCATGTGCGTCTCCTTCTGGTGTCAAATCTTATTGAAAACCGTCAGTCCCCGTCCGCGCTCTGCACGGGTGAAAACCGGCGTCTGGCCTCCTTCTTGCTGGTGAGGTACGCGTCCATCACCGCGTCAAAGAAAGCGTTTTTCTCGTCCTGGGACAGCGCGCCGCCGGCAAACAGCGCCCTGTTGGCGTCGAGCAGCTGCTCGATCTCGCGGGCGCCCTTCACGCCGTAAAGCGCGTGCGCCGTCTCGATATAGTCGTTCTTCTCCTCGCCGAAACTCGGGTCGGTCTGATCGTCGTCGGTCAGGTACGCGTAGGATACGTCCAGCGCGGCCGCCAGCTTGATGCAGGTCGCGGCGCGCGGGCGGGACCTGCCCTTCTCATAAGAGATCAGCGTCTGCCGGGAGATCCCCGTGAGCTTTGACAGCTGCTCATGAGTCAGATCCTTCATCGCCCTGGCCGTCTTGATTTTTTGCGCAAAGGTCATGTATAGCATCCTTTCAGCCGTATTACCCGCCAATTGTCAAGTTTGCGATTATATTATAAATAGAATGTTAGGTTTTGTCAATCGCATATCCGACTTTTTTCGACGAATCTGACAGAAAACGATTAATTAGCCTGTGCTAATTTTTTGCCTCTGCCCTTGCTTTTTCGCACACATGTGATAAAATGCATATGGAATCAATGATCCAAGAACCAAGAAAAGGAGGACTATCAACATGGCATATGTGATCTCTGATGACTGCATTTCCTGCGGCGCTTGCGCAGGCGGATGCCCCGTTGAAGCGATCTCTGAGGGCGACGGCAAGTACGTGATCGACGCTGATACCTGCATCGAATGCGGCGCTTGCGCAGACGTCTGCCCCGTCGGCGCTCCTGCCGAAGGCTGATCGGAACCAACCAGACACGACGGCGCGACCGGAAAACCGGCCGCGCCGCTTTTTTGCGTCTGACAGAAAACGGCGGCAGGGTCAGCCCCCGCCGCCGCGCTTCGTTTTCCGTGGGAATCAGTGATTCAGACCGAAGAGCACACGGAAGTAGTAGTACAGATTGTGGAAGAACCGGATCAGACCGCCGAAGAAACCGTCATGGACTTCGCCGTCGAGCTTGCAGACAGACTTGCCGCACATATCGCACTTGCCGTTCTTATCGGCGTCGGCGTGCGCGAGCTTGTCGAGCTTGACCTGCTTCTCGCCCTCGAAGCCGCACTCCGCGCAGAAGCTGCCGTCCGTCAGACCCGTCTCGGTGCAGGTGGGCGCGTAGCCCTTGACGACCTCGGTCACATAGGCGTGGTCGCCGCTGTGTCCCTTGATCAGCTTGCCGTCCTCAGTGAACGAATAGATCTTGCCGTTCACGGTCACGCTGCCGCCCTTGGCCATGATGCCGTCCTCGTCGAAGTAGTAGGTCGCGCCGTCGATGTCAACGAAGCCGGTGACCTTTTCGACGTTGCACTTCACGGTCGCGGAGCCCTGGCTCGCGGGCCAGTAGTAGCTGGTGCCCGCGTCTGTGGTCTCGAAATAACCCGTGACCAGCTTGCAGTTCTCGTCAAACCGGTAGTTCCTGGAAACGCCGACCTTCGTGACCGTGTAGGAGCCGTCCGCGTTGGCGTAGGGTCTGAAACTGTTGGCCGCCGGATGTCCTTCACCGTCGTTGCCGTGAATCGCGTCGAAGTAGTACCAGCTGCCGTCGATCTCAAACCAGCCGCGCTGCGCGACGCCGGCGATGATGTACTTGTAGCCCTTGTAGCCGTTTTCCTTCGTGAACGGCACCAGCACGCCCTTGGTCAGCTTGCCGTCCGCGCCGAAGGTGTAGGTGTAGTCGTTCGCGTAGGTGATGGTCTTGCCGTTCTTGACGTAGGAGTTCTCGCAGTGGATCTTCTTCGAGCCGGTGACCGCCAGACCGTCTTCGCCCAGATAGTAGTAGTCGAATTCATTGTTCTGCCAGGCGTTCTTCTTGAGCGTGCCGTCCTCCAGGACGAACGCGTAGCGGGTCAGCTTGCCGTCCTCGGTGAAGGTATACTTGTAGCCGTCGATCTTCTTCGTGCCGGTGACCGCGACGCCGTCCTTATCGAGGTAGTAGATCGCGCCTTCGTATTCGACCCATTTGCCGCCGACCATCTGACCGTCCACGAACCGGACGACCGCGCCGTTGGTCAGGTCTTCCACGTCGCCTGTGAACCCTTCGGTTCCCTGCTTGTGGCCGCAGACAGAGCAGACCAGATGTCTGCCGTCATAGGCGAAGGTATGTCCCGCGCTGCACGCGGTGGTACGCGTCTTGGTGTAGGTGTCGAGGATCGCGGTGGAGCCGTCGTCCTGCACGTTGTACGCCGTCACGGTGATCTCGTTGTGATCGGCGGTCACGGCGGTGTAAAGCGCGTTGAACTCGTCGGT
>ONWP01000069.1 GCA_900321595.1 uncultured Eubacteriales bacterium | reverse complement strand
TTTTTTGCTGGCAGCGATCGCCTCGACGACGTCGGAAAGCTCCTCGGTCGTCCACATCCGCTGCATATCGCCGGGCAGAGAGCCGGCGGAGGCCACGGCCACGGCGTTTTCGGCGATGTGATCGCGGATGAACGCGAGCGCGGCCGTCTGCGTCAGCGCGGAACCGGTCATCTCGATGAATTCGGGGATCGTTTTGGGATCCCTTGCCGCGATCAGCGGCTCAAACTTGTCGTCGACCGCGTAGGCGGACAGACGCGCCATCTCCGCGTCCCAGCGGGCCTTCGCCTCGTCAAACTCCGTCGTGTAAGCGGATTTATAGCCCTTTGCCTTGAGCGCCTCGGTCAGCGCGGCAAGCGACGCCTTCGCGTCGCCGACGGCCTTGATCGCGCCGAGCTTGTACGCGTCGAAGCGGCTGGTGTTGATCGTGACAACGGTCTTGCCCTCAAACAGAGATTTGGACGCGGTCGTAAAATCGGAGAAACGGGTGCCGACGCCGATGATGCAGTCGGCCATCGCGGCGCACTCATTGCCGGCGGAATTGCCGGTCACGCCGACGCCGCCCACATTGTAACGGACGCTGGCCTTCGTGGCGCTCTTGCCGGACTGGGTCTCGGCGTAGGGCACGTTGAACGCCTCGCAGAAGTCGATCAGCGCCTGGCCCGCTTCGGAATAGCGCACGCCGCCGCCGCAGATCACGAGCGGTTTTTTGCTGGCAGCGATCGCCTCGACGACGTCGGAAAGCTCCTCGCAGGCGGGCGCTGTCCGCACGATGCGGTGCACTCTCTTGCGGAAAAACTCATCCGGGTAGTCGTAGGACTCCCCTTCCACGTCCTGCGGCAGCGCGATGCAAACGGCGCCGGTGCAGGACGGATCGGTCAGCACGCGCATGGCGTTGATCATCGCGCTCATCAGCTGCTCGGGGCGGGAGATCCGATCCCAGTAGCGGGTCACGGCGCGGTAGGCGTCGTTGGTCGTCGTGGTCAGCGTGTTGGGCTGCTCAAACTGCTGCAGCACGGGATCGGGCTGTCTGGTCGCGAAGGTGTCCGCCGGGAACAGAAGCAGCGGCACGTTGTTGACGGTCGCCGTCGCAGCGGCGGTCACCATGTTGGCCGCGCCGGGGCCGATGCTCGACGCGCAGGCGATGATGCGTCTGCGGTTGTGCATCTTCGCGTACGCCATCGCGGCGTGCGCCATTCCCTGTTCATTCTTTCCCTGATAGACGCGCAGCGCGCCGGGATCTTCGTCAAGCGCCTGCCCGAGGCCGACGACGATGCCGTGTCCGAAGATGGTGAAAATACCGTCGACGAACTTATTCTCGATGCCGTCAAAGCTGACGTACTGATTATCCAGAAACTTTACGAGGGCCTGCGCCATTGTCATGATCGCCATGATAACCTCTCCTTTACGCTTTTGTCAGCCACTCGTGCTCGGGGCCGACGAATCTTGTCGTTTTATACCACGGATCCCCGTCGATATGACGGATCATCCAAACGTAGTACATGGTGTAGCCCGGCGCGGTGACCTGCTGGTGATCCTCGCCGTTGTGAATGGTGCAGAAGGAGCCGTCGGTGCTCTTGTAGGGCGTCTCGCCGTTGAAGCAGGCGCCGAAGCCCTGCGGCTTGTCAAAGCGGTAGTAATAGACCTCCGGCTGCGGATGATGGTGCGGCGGGTAGCTGCTCCAGCAGCCCGGCTGATTGAAGACCTCGCCCATCACCAGGTTCGAATACGGCGCGTTGTCGTAGTCGAACATGGTCGAGACGATGCGGTAGCCGGCGCCGTTCCACTGATCCTTGCCGAATTCCTGATACAGACAGGTCTCCGGCGTGTAGAACACCGCGTCGAACGTCCGGTCGTTATTCGTCTGCTGGATCACGATCTCGCTTTCAGCGGCAACGCCGGTCACGGTGAACGGCGTCCCTTTGCACACGTGCAGGCAGTAGGGCTTCTTCTCAAAAGGATCCGCCCGTTTTCCGGTCTCCCTGCGGCCGCCCCAGGCGAATTCGACCTCGCCCTGGGTCAGCAGGACGGCGGTCTCGTTGTCCGCGTCGCACACGGAGACGGTCTGTCCCTTTTTCACCAGACGGACGATGATATTCATGTTCATGTCCGCGTTTTTGCCGTTCATTTCACACAGGACCTTGATCCCGTCCTTGTCAAATGCGGGTCTTTCAAGCATTCGATGGAACCTCCTTCGGTCTGTCGTTGGTCACGTCGCCGTTTCCGCGGATGTCGATCCGCTCGCCCGTATATGTGGACTTCGGCCTGACGATGACCTTGAGAAAATCTTTATTGCGCGCCAGGATCTCGCGAACGGTGTTATACAGATTTGTGTAATCATCGTAAGCGACGATCTGCCCGTCGACGCCGTCGGCGTCAAGCCCCAGATGCGAGGCGATGTAGATCGCCCGGTACAGGTGATATTCCTGCGTGACGATCAGGACCTTTTCCGCGCCGAAGATGTATTTCGCGCGGTACATGGAATCGTAGGTGGAAAACCCGGCGTGATCCATGAAAACGTCTCTGCCCGGCACGCCCAGCGATATGGCGAGATCCTTCATTGCGTTGACCTCGTCATGCTCGACCCGTCCGTGATCGCCGCTCATCAGCAGCTTCTTCGAAACGCCGCTTTTATACAGCGCGACGGCCGTCTCGACGCGGTCGCGCAGCATCGGACTCGGTTTGTCTCCGTCGAGTCCGCAGCCGAGCACCAGGACGCAGTCGTAATCATGTCCCGCGGTCTCCGGCGTGCGGATGCGCGGCTGCGCGCTTCGCTTCACGTACGCGTTCACACCGAACACATACCCTGCGCCGGCCAGCCCGAGAAAGATGAGAACCGCCAGAGCGATCAGCACGAAGCGTTTAATGCGAGATCCGTCACGCGCGGACGACCATCTCGCCATACTCGGCCTTCGCGTCCGCGATAAACTTCGTCACTTCCTCCAGCGTCGGCATGGCGTCGGAGCAGCTGTGCGCGGCGATCAGCATCGAAGCCGAGGCGGAGCCGAACTCAAGCGCCTCATACATATCGCAGCCGTCGATGAGCGCGCGGATAAAGCTGGACGCGTAGCCGTCGCCGCCGCCGAAGCCCTTGAGCTTGTTTGCCGGGAACGGTTTGATGGTGAAGCTCTTTCCGTCGCAGGTATAGGCCGTGGAGCCCTCCTTGCCGTGCTTGATGACGACGATCTTCGCGCCATAGGAGAACCACAGCTTCGCGCTCTCCTCGTCGCTGGCGCACACGCCGCCGATGCGCTCGGTCAGGTCGAACTCCTCGCGGGAGCCCAGGATCAGATCCGCGTTGCGGGCGACCATGGAGTAGTAGATCGAGATCTCGTCCATGTTCTTCCAGGTGTAGCTGCGGTAGTCGATGTCGAAGATCAGCGGCACGCCGTTCTTCTTCGCCAGCATCATGGCCTTGAGCGCCGCCTCGCGGGAGGGGCTCGCGGCCAGCGCCGTGCCGGAGATCAGCAGGCACTTCGTGCTCTTGATGTATTCTTCGTCGATGTCGTCCACGTCCAGCATCAGATCCGCCACGCCGTCGCGGTACATCAGGATGCTCGACTCCTTGGGGCTCTTGATCTCCGTGAACGTAAGACCGAGGTTTTCGCCGTTTTTGCAGCGGGAGATGTGGGACACGTCGATCCCCTTCGAGGCAAAATAATCCGTGACGTAATCGCCGAACTGATCGTCGGAAACTCTGCCGATGAAGCCGACCTTCTTGCCGAGCATCGCCATACCGACGGCGATGTTGGCGGGCGATCCGCCGACGTACTTATTGAAGTTGTGGCTCTCGGCCAGCGGGCGATTCATATCCGTGGGGTTGAAGTCGATCGCGACTCTGCCCAGCGGAATGATGTCGTACTCCTTGGAACTGTCAAAAGTGATGTACTGCATACCTTTGTCCTCCGTTTCTTATTTGCAGTTAAAAACCTGAATGTGCCGCCTGACGTTGCGGTACACCGCGTCGGCCATGCGGGGCGACAGGGTGAAATAATCGGGCTTTTCGACCGTTTCTGTGTATGTTTTCGCCGCTTTTGCAAGCGCGTCAAAGCTTGCCGTCGCGATATTGATCTTGCGGATGCCGAGTCCGATGGCTCTGCGGAACATCTCGTCCGTGATGCCGGTGCCCCCGTGCAGGACCAGCGGAACGTCCACGCGGCGGTTGATCTCCTCGAGCACGTCGAAGCGCAGCTCCGGCAGAACGGGATAGTTGCCGTGCGCGTTGCCGATGGCGACGGCCAGACAGTCCACGCCGGTCTCCCGAACGAACCGTTCCGCGTCGTCCGGATCGGTGCACAGGATCCGGTGCTCGGCCGTGTCGCCCTCGTTGCCGCCGACCACGCCCAGCTCGGATTCCACCGTCGCGCCGAAGGCCTGCGCCTTGGCGACGACCTGCCGCGTCAGGGCGATATTCTCATCCAGCGGGAGCAGCGACGCGTCCAGCATGACGGATGTAAAGCCGTAATCCAGACACGCGTCGATGCATTCGAGCGTCAGGCCGTGATCGAGATGGACGGCGATCGGCACGCCTGCCTCCTTCGCCGCGGACACCATCATCGGCGCCATCAGCCGCAGCGGCGACTGCTTCATGCGCTTCTCGGCGATCTGCAGGATGATCGGCGTGTTCGTTTCCTCCGCCGCGCGAACGGCACCGATGACCATTTCCATATTGCCGACGCTGAACGCGCCGACCGCGCACCGGTTTTCCTGCGCCCACGCCAGCAGCGGCTTCATCTTTACGAGAGACATACGCACTCCTCCCTTTGCATACATTATATCCCGAAAACGCGAAAAATCAACCGATGCGGCGAAAGTCGAATCGTTATGACTTCGGGAGCCGCAGTATTTTGCGGCTCCCGGCGGGTCATTCAGCTGTGTTTTGCGTTTGTTCGCTCTCGGCAAACGGCGCTTCCTCAAGGGGCGCGTCTTCCTTTCGCGCCAGGATATGGATGATCCCCTCGTCGTTGAGGAGCTTCACCATGATGACGGACAGCGGGACGGTAAAGAATCCGATGATCCCGAAATACCGCGCGCCGACGAACATGGAGATGATCGTCACGACAGGCGAAATGCCGATCTGGCCGGCGACGAGCTTCGGCTCAAGGATCTGCCGGATGACAAGAATGACCACATACATGACCAGCAGTCCGATGCCGAGGCCGATCTTGCCGGAGACGAACGAGATGACCGCCCAGGGGATCAGCACGGTGCCGGTGCCCAGCACGGGGATGATATCCACGATCGCGGTCAGGACCGCGACGAGCAGGATCTGACCGTCGTAGATCCCCAGCAGCTTCAGCACGCCCAGTCCGATGGAGATCTCCGTCCCCGTGATCAGCATGATCAGCGCGTACGCGCGCACCATCTTGCCGAAGGACGAGGTCAGCAGGTGCTTCGTGCGGATCGCCTTTTCACGTCCCCGCGGCGAGCGGAACTGGCGCAGGATGAACGCCTTGATCTCATCATACTCGATCGTGATGAAGCAGGTCGCGACAATGCCCACGACGAAGCTGATCAGCACGGTCGGCACAGCGGAAACGGCGCCGCCGATCGTACTGGCGAACCGCGCCAGCGTATTTGTGATAGTGCTGAACATTTCGCCGGACGCGAAGGATCCTTTTAAGTTATCCAGCGCGCCGAGGATCGCGTTTCTGGCCGTCTCGGGAAGCTTTTTCATCAGTCCCAGTCCGGCGATATTGTTCCGGATGACGTCGAAGAGCGTCGCGGTCTCCGTCACCTGATCGGTAAAATACGTGATGAAGGATCGGATCTGCCCAACGAGATACGCGCTCCCGAGGACGACAAGGCCGATCAGAACGAGATACACCAGCAGGGAGAGCAGCACGCTCGCCGGTCCCTTGGGAATCTTGTGCCGGATCAGGAATCTCTTCGGTCTCTGCAGCATCGCCGCCACGGCGAGCGCCAGAATAAACGGGAACAGCGTCCCTAGGAAATACTTTGTAACGACGTAGAATGCGGCGACAAACAGCGCCAGATACGCGACGTTGATCAGCGTTCTCAGCTTTTTCGATGTGACTGCATCCATGTCGATCAATCCTCCCTTTCGGACATTTTCAGGATCTTATTCAGTCTGTGATACACACCCGCGCGGGACATGGGCTGCGACAGCGCCGCGCCCAGCTCCTGCAGGGTCATCTCCGGGTTTTCGACACGCAGCCGCGCGAGCTCCTGCTCGCCCTGCGTCAGCCGCTGCAGACGCCCCTCCGCCTGAAGTCTGCGGATCGCCTCGACCTGCCGGCCTGCGGATCTCGCGGTCTTTTTCATATTCGCGTTTTCACAGTTGAACTTCCGATTGACGTTGTTGCGCACGTTGCGGATCATCTCCTCGTCGACCAGCGTCAGCGCGGAGTGCTGCGCCCCGATGTACGCAAGGAAGTCAAACAGATCGGACGCGACTTTCATATACACGATGACGGAGCCCTTTCGCTGGCTCGTCTTGGAGGAAAAGCCGGCGTCCCGCAGACGTTCCTGCAGGATCTGCGCTTTTTTCGGGCTGCCGACGGAAAACTCCAGATGGTAGGCGGACGCGGGATCGCTCATGACGCCGCAGACCAGAAAGACGCCGCGCAAAAACGCGGCCGCGCAGCATGCGTTTTCGAGGTCAGACTCAAGGAAGCCGAAAACAGCCTCCGTCCCGGCGTAGCCGAGCTCATGCAGAACCTGCATCACCCGGTCCGGATCCGTCACGTCGACCCGGATCTTTCCCGAGGGCACCGTCAGCACCTCCGGATGAAATCCGGCGAGCTGATACAGATCCCCGGCGTAGCGCTCGGCGAGGAAGGGATGATCCGTCAGCAGACCGATGCGCGATTTATTGAAATGACGGCCGAAGAGCAGCATGCCGTAGCTTTCGGCCCGCTGACAGCAATCGCGTTCGACCTCGATCGCGCACAGCTCCTGTTTGAGATTCGCCGAAAAGGACATCAGACAGCCCCCTCCCGGGCAAGAAGACGCACCTCCGGCTCGAGCATGACGCCCGTTTGCGCCAGAACGCGCTCCTGTACGAGGCGGATGAGCGAGAGCACGTCCGCGGACGTGGCGCCGCCTGTGTTGACGACGAACCCCGCGTGCTTGGGGCTGACCATCGCGCCGCCCACCGAAAAGCCCTTGAGGCCGCACTGCTCGATCAGCGCGCCCGCGAAATGCCCTTCCGGCCGCTTGAACGTGCTGCCGGCGCTGGGCATATCGAGCGGCTGCTTGTCCCTGCGCTTCTGCATCAGCTCGTCCATCCGCGCGCGGATGGCTTCGGGATCGCCCGGCTGCGGCGCAAAGACGGCGTTCAGGATGACCTCGTCGGGATGTTCCTCAAAACGGCTGTGCCGATAACCGAGGTCGAGCAGCGGCGCGGCATAGATAAACATACCGCATTCCGGTCCCGCGATCGCGCCCGCGGACGTGATCACGTCGCGGATCTCGCCGCCGTAGGCGCCCGCGTTCATATAGACGGCTCCGCCGACCGACCCGGGGATGCCGTAGCAGAACTCCATGCCGGTCAGGCTGTTTTCCAGACAAAACGCCGCGAGCCGGTTCATCGTCACGCCCGCGCCGCAATAGACCCCGCCGTAGGTCAGGCGGAGCTCCGACAGCGCGTCCGTCGTGGAGACGACGACGCCCGGCAGCCCCTCGTCGGGCACGAGCACGTTTGTCGCGCACCCCAGCACATACAGAGGCGCGCCGAATTCGCGCACGGCCTTCACGGCCGCGACCAGATGCCCTTCGTCGGCGGGGCGCGCGTACAGATCGGCGTTCCCGCCCGTGCGGAAGGAGCAGTGGCGGCTCATCGGCTCGTCCCGGTCAAACGAAACGCCGATTTCAGTCAGCCGGGCCTCCAGCCCGGCTCGGTCGTAGGAACTCATTCGTCCAGCATCGCCGCGCCGATGATACCGGCGTCGTTGCCCAGCTTCGCCGGGAGGATCTGCGTCTGTTTTTCCGCGTGGATGGAATAGCGCTGCGCCGCGACCAGTCTGCGAAGCGGCTTCAGCAGGAACTCGCCCTCATTGCCGATGCCGCCGCCGATGCAGAGGATCTCCGGCTGGAACGCGTTGACCAGATTCGTCACGCCGCAGGCCAGGTACGACATATACTTTTTGACAACGGCGGTCGCCGTCGGATCGCCCTGCCGCATGGCGTCAAAGGAGGTTCTGCCGCCCACGTTGTCGATGGTGCCGGCGATATCCCACATCTTCGTGTAGGGATCCGCCAGCATGGCGCGCTTGCTCTGCGCGATCAGCGCGGTCGCGGAGGAATACGCCTCCCAGCAGCCCTTGCGGCCGCAGGTGCACGGCTCGCCGTCGTAGACGATGACCGTGTGTCCCAGCTCCGCGCCGGCGTAATTGCAGCCGGTCAGCAGTTTGCCGCCCACGACGATCCCGGCGCCGACGCCTGTGCCCAGCGTAATGGCGATCAGATCCCTGACGCCCTTGCCCACGCCCGCGACAGCCTCGCCGAGCGCGGCGCAGTTCGCGTCGTTGTCGATGTAGATCTTGTCCTTCCCCGTGAGCGCGTTGAGCATCTCCCGGGCCGGAACCTTGTCAAAATTCAGATTGTTCGCGTACTCGATGACGCCGCTTTCCTTGTTGACGGAGCCGGGCGTGCCGATGCCGATGCTCTCCACGTCGTCCATCGTCAGATCCGCTGCCTTGACCGCGTCAAAAGCCGTCTTGGCGATGTCCTCGAAGATCGCCTTTGCAGGACGGTCCGCGTTCGTGGCGACACGCGCCTTTCCGATGATATTATACCCTTCATCGATCACGGCGGAAACGATATTGGTTCCGCCCAGATCCACTCCGATTCGATACATGTCTGCCCCTCCTGTTATAAAGATGTATCCTGATAGGGATCGCGGTTCCAGACCTCGATCTCCTGTTTGACCGGCTCAAAGTCGTCCATGCCGAGGCTGGCCATCAGCTCTTTCGCCGCGTTGTAGCCCATTTTCTTCTGCCTGTTGCAGATGGCAGCCGTCTCGACGATGATCGCCAGATTTCGTCCCGGTTTGACCGGCACGACCGTCGCGGGCACCTGAATGCCCATGATGTTGATATAGTTTTCCTCCAGTCCCATGCGGTCATAGACAGTCTCCGAGTTCCAGTGCTCGAGCTGGATGATCATGTCGATCTTCTCGGAAAGCTTGACCGCGCCGAGGCCGAAGATATTCCGCGCGTTGATGATACCGACGCCGCGCACCTCGATATAGTGCCGGATGTTGTCGGGCGCCTGGCCGACCAGCGTCTTGTCGGAGACCTTGCGGATCTCGACCGCGTCGTCCGCGATCAGACGGTGTCCGCGCTTGATCAGCTCCACCGCCGTCTCGCTCTTGCCGACGCCGCTGTCGCCGACGATCAGCACGCCTTCACCGGAGACCTCCACCAGCACGCCGTGCCGGGTGATGCGGTCCGCCAGCTCGACGCCGAGATAGGCGATAAGCGACGCCATGGTGCCGGAGGTGGATCCCGACGAACGCAGAACGGGCACCTGATACTTTTCCGCCGTCTCCAGAAGCCCCTCGATGGGCTCGAGTCCGCGGGCAATGATGATGCCGGGCGGATTGCACTTAAACAGCCGCGCCAGGCTCTCGATCCTGGATTCATAATCCAGGCTTTCCAGATAGCCGTGCTCGGAGAGCCCGTAGATCTGCAGCCGCTCCGGATCGAAATACTTGGGATACCCGGCGAGGATCAGACCCGGCCTGTTGATGTCCTTTCCGCTGACGTAAAGGTTGTCCGCGCTCGTCGGCAGGTACAGCGCTTCCAGGCCGTTGTCGCTGATGATCTTTGCCAGCGAAACATGATATTTGGTGGTAGACATAGGACCTCCTCAGGACGCGGCGCGAATCCGGACCTTTTCGATGTCGCGCTCGTCCGTACTGCGGCGCAGGCTCAGCACGAGCCCCACCGCGATATAGATGCAAAGGTTGGACGATCCGCCCGCGCTCATAAATGGCAGCGTGATGCCGATGACCGGCAGCAGCTGCAGCACCATTCCCACGTTGACGATGACCTGCGACGCGATCATGGCGGCGACGCCGCTGCACAGGAGATCCACCGTGCCGTCGCGGAACCGTCTTCCGGTCCTGGCGATGTGCACGATCAGCACCGTAAAAACGGCCAGCACCAGCACGCAGCCGACGAAGCCGAACTCCTCCCCGACGGCGGAGAAGATCATGTCGTTCTGCTGCTCCGGAACGTAGCCGTTCTGCGTGTACCAGCCGTTAAAAAGCCCCTTGCCGAGAAATCCGCCGGTGCCGATCGCGCGCAGACCCTGCTGCTGCTGATATATGATGTCCTCATAATCCTCGGGGTGTATGAGCGCGAGGATCCGGTCCTTCTGGATGCCGGAGAGGACGAACCGCCACGCGACGGGCACGGCGACCGCCACGGCGACGGCGCCGGCGAGAAACCAGCGCATCGACAGTCCCGCCGTAAACAGCATGACGACGAAGATCAGCATGAAGATCAGGGACGAGCCCATATCGCCGCTGATGTAGACAAGCAGAACCGGCACCGCGCCGTGCAGGACGAGCAGCGCCAGCGTCTTGATCTCGTTCAGATGCTCCTTGACCGCGTCCAGATGCGCGGCGAACGTGATGATAAAACCGATCTTGACCAGCTCCGACGGCTGGAAATACAGGTTGACGCCGCCGACGGTTCCCAGATCCAGCCAGGTCCGCGCGTCCGAACGGGACTCCGGCCCGACGCCGAAGATGAACGTCAGGATCATGAGGACGACGCAGACCGCGCCGATCAGAGGCCACAATCGAACGATGAACGTATATTCCACGATGGAGATCAGCAGCGCGATGACGATGCCGATGGACACGGCCAGCGTCATGACGAGCGCGTCTCTGGAGATCGCGGCGTCCGCGAAGGAATGGCGCGTCGCGCTCTGCACCATCAGGATCCCGAATCCCGACAGCAGAAAACAGAGCGCCAACAAAAATTTATCCGTCTCCTTGATAAAGGTTCCGACTTGTGCTATAATTCGTTTCATGAGATGATTATAACAACAACGTCACGGTTTTGCAAGAGAGATAACGCATGAAAAAATATATTTCACAATCCCCCGCGGACACAGCCGCCGCGGCGGCTGAATTCGCCGGACAGCTGCATGGCGGCGACGTGGTCGCGTTCACCGGCGATCTGGGCGCGGGCAAGACGTTTTTCACAAGCGCCTGCGTGCGCGCGCTGGGCGCCGAGGCGCAGGCCTCGAGCCCCACGTTCGCGATCGTCAACGACTACGGCGCAGACGCGGCGGGACGGCACGTCTATCACTTTGACATGTACCGCGTGACAGACTGGGACAGCCTTTACTCCACCGGCTTTTACGATTATCTGACGCCGGACAGCATCCTGTTCGTCGAATGGAGCGAAAATATAGACGGCGCGCTGCCGGAGAACGCGATCCGCGTCGACATCTCGAAGTGCGAAGCGGAAAGCGCGCGGCTGATCACGATCACGGGAGGCGACGGCAGATGGTGACGCTCGGCATCGATTCGACCGCGAAAAGCGCTTCGGCGGCCGTCGTGCGCGGCGGCGTCCTGCTGTCGGAGCACTTCCTGAACGTGGGCCTCACCCACTCCGTCACGCTGCTGAAGCTGTGCGAACAGGCGGTCGAAAGCGCCGGTCTGACGTTCGGCGATCTGGACTGCGTCGCGGTCAACGCGGGGCCCGGCTCCTTTACCGGCGTGCGCATCGGCGTCGCGCTCGCGAAAGGGCTAGCCTTCGCGCGCGATCTGCCCTGCGTCCCGGTTCGCACGACGGCCTGCATCGCCCGCCCGATCCAGGCGCCCGGCGGGGTCGTCGCCGCCGCCATGGACGCGCGGTGCGGCCAGGTCTACACAGCGCTCTTTGAGACGGTCGACGGCGAGAGCAGGCGGCTGACGCCGGACGAGGCGATCCCGATCGAAGCGCTGGGCGAAAAGCTGAAGGCGTATCCCTACGCGATCGTCGCGGGCGACGGCGCGGCGCTGGTCGTCGAAACGCTCGCGGACGCGCATGATCGACTGATCCTCGCGCCAGAGAGCGTCCGCCATCAGCGCGCCGGCGCGACCGCGCTCATCGGTGAGCGGGATTTCGCGGAAAAGGCCGTTTCGGCCGAAGCGCTGGTCCCCTTTTACATCCGTCCGCCGCAGGCGCAGCGGATGCTGCAGAAAAAACCGAAAACCATTTCATAAAGGAGTTGGGTCTCATGAAACTTGTCATCGGTTCCGATCACGCCGGGTTCCCTCTGAAGGAGGAGCTCAAGACTTATCTGACCGCGCAGGGCCACGAGGTGGAGGACATCGGCACCTACGATTCCGCAAGCTGCGATTACCCCGTGCAGGCTAAAAAGCTCTGCGACAGGATCGTCGCCGGCGAAGGAAAGCTCGGCATCCTCTGCTGCGGCACCGGCATCGGCATGTCCATGGCGGCGAACAAAATTAAGGGCATCCGCGCCGCCTGCGCCTCCGACTGCTTCAGCGTCAAGTTCACACGCCTTCACAACGACGCGAACGTTCTGTGTCTGGGCGCGCGGGTCGTGGGCGTCGGTCTCGCCTGCGAGCTGGTCGATCTGTTCGTCAACACGGAATTTGAGGGCGGCCGGCATCAGCGCCGCGTGGATCTGATCCACGAGCTGGAAAACTGAATCGACACGAGCGGAAAATGCGTCTTGTATTTTCCGCTTTTTCGTAGTATAATCCAGATTGAATAACAAATGGAGGCAGAGCAAATGTCAAATGTTATGATCGTGAATCATCCGCTTATTCTGCACAAGCTGTCCATCCTGCGGGACAAGAACACCCCCTGCATGGAATTCAGAAGCCTGATCGGCGAGATCGCCATGCTGCTGACCTACGAGGCCACGCGGGATCTGCCGCTCGACGACGTGGAGATCGAGACGCCGATCTGCACCACGCGCACCAAACATCTCGCAGGTAAAAAGCTTGCCATCGTCCCCATTCTGAGAGCGGGTCTGGGCATGGTTGACGGCATTCTGCAGATGATCCCGTCCGCCAGAGTCGGACACATCGGCCTTTACCGAGATCCTAACACGCTCGAGCCTGTCGAGTACTACTGCAAGCTCCCCACAGACATCAACGAGCGCGAGGTGCTGGTCGTCGATCCCATGCTGGCAACCGGCGGCAGCGCGATCGACGCGATCACGCAGATCAAAAAACGCGGTCCCAAGGAGATCAAATTCATGTGCACCATCGCCGCGCCCGAGGGCCTGCGCGCGCTGTCGGAAGCGCATCCCGACGTGGCGATCTACTGCGCCGCGCTGGACGAGAAGCTCAACGATCACGGCTACATCGTCCCCGGTCTGGGCGACGCGGGCGACCGTATTTTCGGCACGAAATAAACTTGATACCCTCAAAAGCCGGAGAGATCGCGCGATCTCTTCGGTTTTACCATTTCTTGACAATTCAGTGACTCCGTTTTGAAAATGCCGCCTTATGATAAAGACGGAGTTGAAATCGACGCAAGGAGGAAACGACCCATGTACACGGTGCTGGTCTGCGACGACGACAGAGCGATCCTCGATTCCATCGGCATCTACCTGACGAATGACGGATACGACGTGCTCAAGGCGGAGGACGGTCTGCAGGCGCTGGAGCTGGTGCGTTCCCGCGAGATCCACTGCCTGATCCTGGACGTGATGATGCCGCGGCTCGACGGCATTCAGACGCTACTCGCGCTTCGCAGGGAAAACAACATCCCCGTGATCCTGCTCTCCGCGAAAAGCGAGGATACCGACAAGATCACAGGGCTGTCGTTCGGCGCGGACGACTACGTGACGAAGCCCTTCAATTCCCTGGAACTGCTGGCGCGGGTGCGCTCGCAGATCCGCCGCTACACCCGGCTCGGCGCGATGACGCAGGAGACGGACGTGCTGGTCACCGGCGGGCTGACGCTCAACGAGAAAACCTGCGAGGTCTGCGTGGACGGCGAGCCCGTGACGCTGACGAAGTATGAATTCGGCGTGCTGCGGCACCTGATGCGTCATCCGGGACAGGTTTTCACCACTGCGCAGATCTACGAGGCCGTCTGGAACGAACCGGCCTACTGCAGCGCGAGGACCGTCACCCAGCATATCAGCAAGCTGCGCGCCAAGATCGAGATCAACTCCAGAGATCCCAAATATCTGAAGGCGGTGTATGGACTTGGCTACAAGATCGAAAAGTATTGATTACGCGAAGCGGCGTTATTCCCCGGCCGTAAAAGTCGTTTCTTTTGTACTGACGCTCGTTTTTCTATTCTTCTGCGGCGTTTCCCTTCTGACCGCGGCGCGCTGTTATACGCTTCTGGGCGACGACTGTCTCTCGCATATCGACAAACCGTTCACGGAATCCGAGGCGTTCGCGCGCCTGTTCCTCTCCGACGTTACGCGGGTCGTCGACGTCGCCGGAGACGGCCGGGAAGCTTTTTCCGGGGCGTTCGACAAACACCTCGGCGAGGCCTGCGCGCTCGTCAAGGACGCGTATCTCGCCCAGAAGGCGCAGCTCATCCGGGAAGAGCTCATTTACGCCGTGACCGGCATTTATGATTATGATTACAGTGACGAAGCCGAAGCGACGGCGCCGACCGCCCTGTCTCCCGCGATCTCCGACCGGGAAAACGTATCGGCCGTGATCCCGCCGAAGGAGGAGGTTTCCCGCGCCGGAAACGCGGAACGCGAGACGACGACTCGCGCGGAACAGCCGACGAGCTATCACGTACCCTACGGCGCGGACGAAGCCGTCCGGGAAGC
>ONWP01000394.1 GCA_900321595.1 uncultured Eubacteriales bacterium | reverse complement strand
GACATCTTCCTGTGCCTCTTCGACGGCAGGCGCTACGACGTGACCGACCCGGTCTTCCTGGTGGCGCTGGACGTGGCGAACGTCCCGAGCAAGGCGCTCGCGAAGCTGCTGCTCCCGGCGGACGCCAGAGCCGGCGCGGAGAAGACCATCGCGCTCATTCAGAGCTCCCTGCGGGAGATCATGCATTCCTCCGGCCCGGACAATCTGCACCACGTCATCAAGCTGTGACCGGCCGGGAGATCGCGCTGCGCGTTTACCGCGCCGCGCTGCGAACGGCGGACGCCCGGGCCATGACCCGGGACGCCCTGACCGGATACGACGCCGCGTCGTGCCATGTGCTCGCCGTGGGCAAGGCGGCCTGCGCCATGGCGGCGGGCGCGTTTGACGCGCTCGGCGGCCGGATCGCCGGCGACAGCTTCGTGATCACGAAGCACGGCTACGCCGAGCCCCTGCCCGGCGTTTTCACCTGTCTGGAGGGCGGCCATCCCCTGCCGGACGCGGATTCCGTGGCCTCGACGAAAGCCGCCATGCGCATGGTGGAATCCCTCTCGCCCGACGACCGGCTGCTGATGCTGGTCTCCGGCGGCGGCAGCGCGATCTTCGAGGAGCCGGCAGTCGAGCTGGCGGCGCTTTCCGCGATCACGGACCGCATGATGCGCGCCGGCGCGGACATCTACGAGCTCAACGCCGTGCGGCGCAGACTTTCCCGCGTCAAGGGCGGCAGGACCGCGGCCCGGTGCCGCGCGCCCATCCGCTGTCTGATGCTCTCCGACGTGCTGGGGGACGATCCGTCCGTCATCGCGTCCGGCCCCTGCTATCCCGCGAAGGAGGACGACGACGCGATCCGCGCCATCGCGGAAAAATACGCCCTGACCGATATCCCGGCGCTCTTTCAGCCGGTCGAACCCGTCCGCACGACCGTCACGGGCGCGATCATCGGCAGCGTAAAGCGCCTGTGTGAGACGGCAAAGCGCGAAGCCGAAGCCCTCGGGCTCGACGCGCGGATCGTCACCGACAGCCTGACCGGCGACGCGGAGGCGGCCGCGCTGCGCATTGTCCGGGAGATCGAGGCCGCGCCTGCCGGCGCGTGTCTCCTCTACGGCGGCGAGACCACAGTGAACGTGCGCGGAAGCGGGCTCGGCGGCAGAGCGCAGCAGCTGGCGCTGGCGTGCGCCTGCGCGCTGCGCGATCCGGACGTCACGATCCTGTCCGGCGCGTCCGACGGCTCCGACGGTCCCACCGACGCGGCCGGCGGCGTCGTGAACGCGGATACGGCGGAAGAGATGCGCGCCCGCGGCGTCGATCCGGACGCGTACCTCGCGAATAACGACGCGTACCACGCCCTCGACCGGGTAAACGCGCTGCTGCGCACCGGCCCCACCGGCTCCAATATCAACGATATCGTCATCGCGATCCGTGAACCGCATTTTTAATATGGGTAAAAATATATAGATCTTGAAAATCAAAGGGAATGTGAGGCAAAAAACGTATGGCGACAACAAAATGTGTTCTGACCGGCGCGACCGGTCACATTGGGTATCCCCTGCTGCTGGAGCTGCTGGAGAGCGGCGAGAACCCGACGATCCTGATCCGCAAGGACCACGCCATGTTCGACAATCTGGACGTGCCGAAGGTGCGCGGCGACGTCACCGACCCGGACTCGCTGGTCAAGGCGTTCGAGGGCGCGGACGTGGTCTATCATCTGGCCGGCATGATCGACATCTCCAAGGGCCACACCGAGCGCATCCGTGAGATCAACGTCGGCGGCACGCGCAACGTCGTCGAGGCCTGCCGCAAATGCGGCGTCCGGCGGCTGGTCTACATGGGCTCCGTGGACACCTACGTCCCGCTGCCCGGCCACCTGCAGATGACGGAGAAGGATCATTACGACCCCAACTGGCTCGAGGGCGACTACGCCAAGACCAAGGCCGAGGCGACGAACTACGTCCTGGCGCAGAACGGCGTGGACGGGCTTGAGACCGTCGTCTGCCAGCCCGCGGCCTGCACCGGCCCCTACGACTACAAGGTCTCCTCCATCGGCGTCATGGTGCGCATGTATATGCAGGGCGTCTTCAACATGAAGATGGATTTCGGCGCGTACAACTTCGTGGACGTGCGCGACGTGGCGCACGCGACCCATATGGCGGCGTCGACGGGTCGTCCCGGCGAGTGCTACATCCTCTCCGGCTACGAGATGAGCGTCTCCGACTTCGTCTGCACGCTGGCCAAAGTCAGCGGCAAGAAGCCCCCGTTCATCACGCTGACGAAGCGCTTCATCTCAACCATCGCGCCGGGCACGGAGCTGTATTACCGTCTGGTGAAGCAGACGCCGCTGATCACGCCGTACTCGATTCGCAAGCTCTGCTCAAACTGCAACTTCAGCAACGAAAAGGCGAAACGCGACCTCGATCTGCACCCGATGAGCGTCGAGGACTCCATGCGCGACATGATGGCGTGGATCCGCGAGCACGAGGGCGACCCGAAGGAAACGCTCAAGGGCGACGTGCGCCGCCATCTGCCGATGCTGGCGATCCTCAGCTACATGAAGCGCGGATGACGATCCACGATTTCGCCGTCAAATGGTATACTGCCTTTTCCGGGGCGATGCGGCAGCCGCCGGCGCTGAACGAATTCCCGGACGACTGCTTTGACGCCGGTCTCATCAGCGACGCAGGCCAGTCCTTCCGGGCGCTGTACGGCGAAGCGGCCTTGACCGACGCCGGCGCGCTCGGCGCGATCCTGGATGCGATCGACGACCCCGGCGCCCTGGGCAACGCGCTTTTCAGCGCGTGGCAGGGCTGGCAGAGCTACGACGACCTGCGCCCGGCGCTGGAGTGGTATCTGCTCGCGCTCGAACGCCTCAGCGTCATCAGCTGACGGCCGACGCCAACCGTCTGACAACCCCGTTACCCGCCCGACAACAAAAATGACGAAACCGGCCTCCGAGGAGACCGGTCGTTTTTTGCGTCAGACGAGGATCAAAGCTCGCTTTCCAGCTTCGCGGAGTAGCGCAGGATCTTGCGCGCCTCACCCGCGAGCAGCTTGCCGTCGCCGTTGAGGTCGCAGTTGATGAAAGCCTGTCCCTCGAGCGTCTCCAGCTTCGCGGAAGCGCGCAGAACCAGACGCGCGTCGTTCGCCAGCACCTTGCCGTCCAGGTTCGCGTCGCCGCGCAGGCCGGACTGAACAGGCTCGCTGATCACTTCGAAGAAATACCACGGTGAAGTTTCGCCAGCTTCGTCGACCCGTTCCTCACCATCATACTCATAAGAGGCGAAGAAGAACGCGGCGCCGGGCGGGCTCTGTTCGAAATCAGTTCTGTTGAGTTTCAGTGTCGCGTAGCAAAGCGTCTGATAGTCGCCGCCCCAGTCGGTCGGATCCGAAAATTCATAATACCTGTCTCCGTCCTCGGATACCCATACCTTCATGTTTTCATAAGCGTCCGCGTTTTCAACACTGACAAGTTTGATCCCATCGCTGTCAAAACCGATCAAAATCTTGTCCGCACCGTCATGATCGTAAACCGTGACTGGCACACGAATCGTCTGTGCAGCATCCTGCAGATTGAACGGAACCACTTCCTGCATGTCCATCAGAAGCGCCGGCGTGCAGTCAGACACCTCAAGGAACATCTCATCATTATCGATTTCCAATTCAACATCCTGCTCGATCCGTGTATCGATGGACTGCCCCTCTTCATTAACCGGGAACAGCAGATCATCCGCCAGAGATTCGCGAATCGCCGCGATCTTATCCGCAAGCGTGTCAGAATCGGTCAGCTCGATGAACTTCAGCTCGCCGTTCACAGAAACAGCCAGATTCTCTTCTTCCTCTGTGATCAGCATGAATTCCAGAGACGTCCGCTCACCGAATTTCCCGTTTGCAAAGCTCGTGTACGTGCAGAAGTGATTCGTTACAAACGTCAAATCGGTGAGATCGTAAGAAGTATTGCAATGAACGAACGCGATGCCCTGATCACGGACGGCCGCCCAACAGCTGGGGGAGATCTGCGGATCGGTAATGAGCGACGATGTATCGCAGTGGTCCGGGATGAATTCGTCGTGCAGAACCGTACCGTCCTCTGTGACATCCCAGCCTTCCGCAACCAGCTGATAGATAGAATTGCCCGCATCATCAACAACTTCCACAATTGCGAAAGCAATCAGCTCATCCTCGCCGTCGCCGTCTGTGTCTGCAAATTCCGCATGATAAACGCCTGTGATATCTTCTTCAAAAGAGACCGGAGAACTCGTCCAGGATGTACCGTTCTGCTGCCAGGCATATGACTCGCGGCCGTACAGATCCCGGAAGAATCGATCCATTGCGTCTTGCATCAGGTCTGTCCGCGTCATTGGCTCCGGCGGCTCGTCCGATCCGGGGATCTCCGTGATATCCTTGCGCGCGTCGCAGCGCTTGCAGTGGATGGACTTTTCGCCGGGGATCGCCTCAATCGGCTCCTTGTCAACAGTAAAATCGTCCTCCCAGTCGTGACCCAGCGCCGGGATCGTTTCCTGCGCCTTCAGGATCTCGCCGCAGACGGAGCACTTCTCGCCGTCGGTCAGGCCATCTTCGGTACAGGTTGCGGGGATTCCTGCAACCTTCACGGGAACATGCGTATGAGGTTTGCTGTGATCCCAAAAGATCTGTGTCATGTTATCGCTACAGCGAAGCTCCTCTTTTTTCGCCTCAAAGGATACGACATATGTGCTTCTCCCATTCAGGAAGGCATTGTCTTTCGAGGAAATCATGATCGTGCGTGTCTCCTCTGGCGCTAAAGAATCTACCGCATATTCTGCCAATTGATTTCCATCCGGATCCGAAACAAGCACTTTTCCGTCTGAAGTGACGTATCCGGTATTCTTGATCGTCACAACAGACAGATCGTCTTCATCCATCTG
>ONWP01000271.1 GCA_900321595.1 uncultured Eubacteriales bacterium | reverse complement strand
GTTTGTTGAGATTCTAAATACCGCAACTTGCACAAATAATGGTGAAGTAACTCAGATGTGTTCAATTTGCAGTGCTATGCAAAAAGACTTGGCATCAGCGACTGGTCACAAAGATAATGATTCAGATGGAAAATGTGATATTTGTGATTCTTTGATGCCAGAATCTACTCCCGCCGATCCTGAAAAGCCTTCCGACGCGGACGGGCGGTGCCGGTACTGCGGAGAGGTGCACGGGGATTCCTTCCTTGAGAAGGTTCTTGCGTTCATCCATTTGCTTTTGTACATTCTTACCACGCTGTTCGGCTGAGCCGGTCAAACAACCGCGCCTCCGGGGTCTGCCCGGGGGCGCACGCTTTTCGCGCGAAGTTCGTTCTTGCAATATCCGAATGAACCATGTATAATTACAATAATAGATCAAAAATCGGGAGGGGATCGCATGCGCCGGTTCGTCTGCGCTCTGCTGTGTCTGGCGCTGCTCATCGCCGCGCTGCCGGTCGGCGCGCTCGCGGAAGGCTACGCGCACACGCGCCTGTCGCCGGACGAAGCCGGATTCATTCCGGCGGACGACGGCGTGGAGCTGGAATACGCCGTGTACGGGCGCGCGGACGCGCAGGCCGTGCTTCTGCTGGCGCCCAACGGCAGCGACATGCACTTTTACGACACGTATCTCGTGCCGGAGCTGGCGAAGACCTACCGGGTCGTCACCTTTTCCACCCGCGGCGTCGGCCGGACCGCCCACGGCGAGGGCAAGCTGACCTTCGACCGGGACGCGGACGACTGCGTCTGCGTGCTGGACGCGCTGGGGATCGACCGGGCGTACGTCTTCGGCTTCTCCGACGGCGGCAATCTGGCGCTGGTGCTGGCGGTGAACCACCCGGAGCGGGTGGCGAAGCTCATCCCCATGAGCGCGAATATCCGGCAGCGCGGGCTCAAGCTGCGGTATCAGATCGCCTTTACGGCGCAGTGGCTGGGACTGTGCGTCAAATGCTGGTTCGTGCGCACGGACGAGGCGCGCAACTACCGGGACGTCATCGGCAAGATGGTCGGCCAGCCGAAGCTGCGCTTTTCCGATCTGGAGGGGATCCGCGTGCCGACGCTCAATATCTACGGCGAGCACGACCTGTTCTGGAAATGCCATTCCCGCGGCATCACGGAATCGATCCCCGGCTGCCGGGAGCTGGTCGTCCCGGACGGCGGGCACAGCGACTGCTTCACGCAGACCGATACGGTGCTGCTGCCGGCGATCCTGTCGTTTTTCGCGGAATAAAATAACCGATCGAAAAGATCTTGAGAAAGAAGGATATTATCATGAAAAACTGTGCGGTCATCCTTGCCGGCGGCAAGGGCACCAGAATGAAGTCCGAGGGCCCGAAGGCCATGTGCGAGGTGCTGTTCAAGCCCATGCTCGACTGGGTCATCGACGCGGTCGTCGGCGCTTACGTGGACGAGGTCTGCGTCGTCACGGGCTTCTCCGCCGAAACCATCGAAAACCATCTGCCGGAGAATATTTCCACCGTCCGGCAGGAGCAGCAGCTGGGCACCGGCCACGCCGTCATGCAGGCGCTGCCTTTCATCGAGTCCTGCGGCGCGGACAACGTGATCGTCCTCAACGGCGACGCGCCCTTCATCGACACCGACACGATCCAGAAGGCGCTCAAATACCATATCCGCAAGGATTACGGCGTGACCGTCGTCACCAGCGAGGTGGAGGATCCCACCGGCTACGGGCGCATCATCCGCGATCAACAGGACGACATCGAGGAGATCATCGAGGAGAAAAACGCGGACGAGGAGACGAAGCGCATCCGCGAGGTCAACTCCGGCGTGTTCTGCTTCAAGGCAAACTCCCTCGTGCGCGCGCTGAACGTGCTGACGCCCGATCCGGTCAAGGGGGAATACTACCTGACCGACACGCTGAAGCTCATCATCTCCTTCGGCGAGCGGGCGGGCGCGTTTCTGGCCGACAGCGCGGATACCGTGCTCGGCGCGAACACCCGCGTGCAGCTGGGCGCGCTCAATGAGATCGCCCGGAACCGCATTCTGGAAAAGCTCATGCTCGACGGCGTGGACGTGCCCTGCCGGGACGGCGTCATCGTCGGCCCCGACGTCACGGTCGGCCCCGACACGCGCATCCTGCCCGGCACGATCCTCTGCGGCAAGGTCTCTGTGGGCGCCGGGTGCGTCCTGGGCCCGAATTCCTTCGTCCAGAACGCTGAGATCGGCAACGGCGTGACCTTCAATAACGCGCAGATCCGCCAGGCGCGGATCCTCGACGGCGCGACCGTCGGCCCGTTCGTGCAGATCCGGCCGGATTCCGTCATCGGCGAGCGCGTGCACCTGGGCAATTTCGTCGAGGTGAAGAATTCCGTCATCGACTCCGATACCGCCGTGTCGCACCTGACCTACGTCGGCGACTCCGACGTGGGCAAGCACGTCAACTTCGGCTGCGGCACCGTCACGGTCAACTTCACCGGCAAGAAGAAGTACCGCACGACGATCCGCGACGGCGCGTTCATCGGCTGCAACACGAATCTGATCGCGCCCGTCACGGTCGGCGAGAACGCCTTTACGGCCGCGGGCTCCACCATCACCGAGGACGTGCCGGACAACGCGCTGGCCGTCGCCCGCGACCGGCAGGTCAACAAGGAGGGCTGGGTCATCCGCCGTCAGCCCTACCGCCGCAAGATCTGATCCGGCGCGTATGGCGTTTTTCGGCAAAAAGCCCCCGATGGAGTTCATCGTCGCGGGGCTGGGCAACCCCGGACGGGAATATGAGCTGACGCGTCACAACGCCGGCTTCCTGACGCTGGATATCCTCGCGAACCGGCACGGCTTCAAAACGGACCGGCTCAAGTATCACGCGCTCGTGTGCGACGCCATGATCGGGGCGCACCGGTGCCTCATCATGCGTCCGCAGACCTATATGAACCTGAGCGGCGACGCGATCGCCGAGGCGGCCGCGTTCTACAAGATCCCGCCGGAGAAATGCGTCGTCATCTTTGACGACGTGGACATCCCGCTGGGCGACGTCCGGGTGAAGCGAAACGGCTCCGCCGGGACGCACAACGGGATCAAAAGCGTCGTGTCGCGGCTGGGCAGCCAGAATTTTCCCCGGGTCAAGATCGGCGTCGGCGGAAAGCGGCACCCGGACGAGGATCTGAAGGATCACGTCCTGGCGAAGCTCACGAAACAGGAGCAGGACACCCTGCGCAAGTCCATGGAGACCGCGTGCGACGCCGTCGAGCGCATCCTCGACGGAAGGATCGACCTGGCGATGCAGGATTGCCAGATCATCTCGAAGAAGAAAAAGGAGGAGACGGTATGAATTGTCCGAATTGCAATCATCCGGTGGCGGATGGCGCGCCGTTTTGCGGCAACTGCGGCTTTGCCTTTACGCAAACGCCGGAATGGGAGACGCCGGAACCAGGCGACGGACAATTCGGCCGACCAAAAGCGGCAGAACCGGTCGACTCTTCCGGGTTCGAGTATCTGCCTCCGCTTCCGTCCGGAGGCCGGGTCAATGCTTTCACGTCTGCTTCATCTGTTCCGAATCCGGCGCAGACGCCGTCGACTGCCGCCCCTCAAACGGCGTCTCAGCCGTCTGTGTTCGCAATTCCGAATCCGTCTGATGCGCAGACTATCCAGGGGAGCGCGTCTTCACAGCCGCAAATCGGAACAGTTCCGGGGACGCAGACGTCGATCGATTTCAACCAGGTGCTGAATAACGGCGAGCCGCCGCAGAAGCCGCCCAGGAAAAAAAAGAACAACAGCCTGATCGTCGGGATCGTGATCGGTGTTGTGGGC
>ONWP01000109.1 GCA_900321595.1 uncultured Eubacteriales bacterium | reverse complement strand
GGTAAAAAACGTTAGGAGTTGAAGAGATGCCAATTGCAACAGCAGAACTGACCAGTATTCCCGTCGGACCGCTCGGGATCATCCCGCTGCCCGGCTGCGAGGCGCTGGCTAAGAAGGTCGACCGCTACATCGTATCGTGGAGAGAGCAACAGCAGTCCGAACACAAGTCCAGCATCGCGTTCAAGGGATTCCAACGTGATTCCTACATCCTCGACGTCCGGTTCCACCGGTTCGGCACCGGCGAAGGCAAATGCGTCATCCACAACTCCGTACGCGGATACGACCTCTATTTCGTGATCGATCCCTTCAATTACGGCGAAACGTACCCGATCTTCGGCCGTGACGTCCCCACCATGCCCGACGAGCACTTCGCGAACCTCAAGCGCGCCATCGCGGCCTGCGCCGGCAAGGCCGAGCGCCTGACCGTCATCATGCCCATGCTCTACGAGGGCCGTCAGCACCGCAGAACGGCCAGAGAGTCCATGGACTGCGCCCTGATGCTGCAGGAGCTGTGCGGCATGATGGGCGTGGACAACGTGTTGACCTTCGACGCGCACGACCCCCGCGTGCAGAACGCGATCCCCCTCAAGGGCTTTGAGGACGTGCAGACCACCTACCAGATGATCAAGGCGCTGGTCAGAAACGTCCCCGACCTCAAGATCAACAAGGAGCACCTGATGGTCATCTCCCCCGACGAGGGCGGTATCCGCCGCTGCATCTACTATTCGAGCGTGCTGGGCATCGAGCTGGGCATGTTCTACAAGCGCCGCGACTACTCCGTCGTCGTCAACGGCCGCAACCCCATCATCGCGCATGAGTTCCTGGGCGACAACATCGAGGGCAAGGACGTCGTGGTCGTGGACGACATGATCTCCTCCGGCGACTCCATGATCGAGGTCGCCGGCAAGCTCAAGGAGATGAAGGCCGGCCGCATCTTCGTCTGCGTGGCCTTCGGCCTGTTCTGCAACGGCCTCGAGGCCTTCGACAAGGCGTACGCCGACGGCCTGATCGACGGCGTGTTCACCACGAACCTGACCTATCAGACGCCGGAGCTGCTCGAGCGCCCGTGGTATCACAGCGTGGACATGAGCAAATACGTCGCGCTGCTGATCGACCAGCTGAACAAGGGCGGCTCCCTGAGCGAGCTGCTCGAGCCCGGCAAGCGCATCGAGAACTACCTGGAGAAAAACGGCTATCACATCGAAAAAGAATACAAATAATCCAAAGAGATAAGGACGGTTTTGACAATGATCGGTGAGAAAAAAGAGTACCTGTTCGAATCCACATCCGGCCTGTGCAACATCTTTGTGGAGAGCTACCTTCCCAAAAAGGACGTGCCCCTGAAGGCGGTCGTCCAGATCGCGCACGGCATGGCCGAACACCATGAACGGTACGAGGACTTTGCCTCTTTCCTGAACGACAACGGCTACGCGGTCTTCATCAACGACCACCTGGGCCACGGCAAATCCGTCGCGAATTACGACGAGCTCGGCTTTTTCGGCAAGCAGGACGGCTATATCCACCTGGTGGACGACATGAAAAAGGTCACGGACATCATCCGGCAGGAGTATCCGGATCTGCCGGTGATCCTCTTCGGCCACAGCATGGGCTCGTTCCTGGCGCGTCTGTACACGGAGAAGTACGGCGACGCGCTCGCGGGCGCCGTCTACTGCGGCACCGCCGGCGCGAATCCGCTGGCCGGCGTGGGACTCGGCCTCATCAAGGCCATCACCGCCGTCAAGGGCGACCATCACCGCTCCAAGCTCGTGGACAAGATGGCGTTCGGCTCCTACAACAAGCGCATCAAGCCCCAGCGCACCGCCTTTGACTGGCTGAGCACCGAGAAGGGCAACGTGGACCGCTACATCGCCGATCCGCTGTGCGGCTTCCTTTTCACCACCAACGGCTACCGCGATCTGATGACCTTGCTGACCGTCGTCAACCGTCCCGACTGGTACACGTCCGTCCCGCAGGATCTGCCGATCTACCTGATCGCCGGCGAGGAGGATCCCGTCGGCGCCTACGGCAAGGGCGTGCTGGAGGTGCACAAGGGCCTCGAGGACACCCGCCACACAAACGTCAAGATCAAGCTCTTCCCCGGCGACCGGCACGAGATCCTCAACGAGCAGGACCGCGAGGACGTTTACAAGGACGTGCTCGCCTGGCTCGACGGCGTCGTGAAAAAGTGATATCACGCATCCTCAGACGGCTTCCGCGCGGGCGGGAGCCGTTTTTTTGCTTTCCCTCTTGAAAACCTACCAAAACCGTAGTATTATAGGGATCGTATGGGAGGGATCCGGATGAAAATCTCGACAAAGGGCCGTTACGCGATCCGCATGCTGGCGGATCTGGCGCAGCACGGCGGCGACGGCTACGTCTCGCTCAAGGACGTGGCGGACCGTCAGGGCATCTCGAAAAAGTATCTGGAGCAGATCATTCCCCTGTTCAACCGCTCGGACGTCCTGCTGACGAGCCGCGGCTTTCAGGGCGGCTACCGTCTGGCGCGCAAGCCGGAGGAGTACACCCTCGGCGAGATCCTGCGCCTGACGGAGGGCAGCATCGCCCCGGTGGCCTGTCTGGAGGGCGAGGAAAACCACTGTCCCCGCCGGGACGCCTGCGTCACGCTGCCGGTCTGGCAGGGACTTTACGACGCGATCCGCACGTATCTGGACGGCGTGACGCTGCAGGACGTGCTCGATCAGGCCGCCGAGCGCGGCGATTACTATATCATCTGAAGGGAGCTTCTTATGGCATACACGAGAGATGAGGCGTGGGCGCTGCTCACGCGATACAATGAAGGCGCCTTCCACCTGAAGCACGCCGTCACGGTCGAGGGCGTCATGCGCTGGTTCGCCGGCGAGCTGGGCTATGCGGACGAGGCGGACAAATGGGGGATCGTGGGACTGCTGCACGATCTGGACTTCGAAAAATGGCCGGAGGAGCACTGCGTCCGCGAACAGGCGCTCATGGCCGAGGCCGGCGTCCCGGAGGACATCATCCGCGCCTGCGCGAGCCACGGCTGGGGCGAGTGCGTCGATATCGAGCCCGTCCATCAGATGGAAAAGGTGCTCTTCGCGGCCGACGAGCTGACCGGCCTCATCGGCGCCGTCGCCATCATGCGCCCGTCGAAAAGCGTACAGGATCTGGAGGTCAAGTCGGTCAAAAAGAAGTTCAAGGACAAGAAGTTCGCGGCGGGCTGCAGCCGGGAGATCATCACGAAGGGCGCCGACCTGCTGGGCTGGACGCTCGACGAGCTGATCGAAAAGACGATCCTCGCCATGCGCTCCTGCGAGGCGGTCTATGAACAGTACTGACCTTGTCGAACGCCTCGCGCGCGATCACGATCTGCCGGACGGGGAGCTGCTCGCGCTCATCGGGCGCGCGGACGCGGACGAAGCGCTTTTTGCGGCCGCCGACGAGGCGCGCCGCGCCGTCTACGGGGACAAGGTCTATCTGCGCGGACTCATCGAATTTACGAATATCTGCAAAAACGACTGCTTCTACTGCGGCATTCGCCGGTCGAACGCGAACGCCGAGCGCTACCGCCTGACGCCGGACGAGATCCTCGCCTGCTGCCGGGAGGGGTACGCGCTGGGCTACCGCACCTTCGTCCTGCAGGGCGGCGAGGACCCGTACTGGGACGACGACCGCCTGTGCGCGCTGGTTGCGCAGATCCGCGCGGCATACCCCGACTGCGCGATCACCCTGAGCGTCGGGGAGCGCGGCAGAGAGAGCTATCAAAGGCTCTTCGACGCCGGCGCGAACCGGTATCTGCTGCGGCACGAGACAGCCGACGACGCGCTTTACGCGCGACTGCACCCCGCGGAGCTGTCGCTCGCGAACCGCAAGAAATGCCTCTTCGACCTGCGCGACATCGGCTATCAGGTTGGCGCGGGCTTCATGGTGGGCGCGCCGTATCAGACGGACGCGCATCTGCTTGCCGACCTGCGCTTTCTGCAGGAGCTTCGCCCCCACATGATCGGGATCGGCCCGTTCATCCCGCATCGGGAGACGCCGCTGGGCGCGTTCCCGGCCGGCACTGCGGAAAAGACGATCCGGCTCCTGGCGATCCTGCGGCTGATGTTCCCGCGGTCGCTCCTGCCCGCGACGACGGCGCTCGGCACCATCGCGCCCGACGGCAGGGAGCGCGGCCTGAGGGCCGGCGCGAACGTCATCATGCCGAACCTGTCCCCCGTCGCCACACGGAAAAAGTACGACCTCTACGAGGGCAAGATCTGCCTGGGCGATGAATCCGCCGCGTGCAGAAGCTGCCTCGAAGCCCGCGTCGCGGCCGCCGGCTACCGGATCGTGACCGACCGGGGCGACGCCGCGCTCACAGACTGAAAAACAGCCTCGCGGGGCTGTTTTTTGAATGCGGAATTCGGATTTTGGAATGCGGAATTTCGGGTCGCCGCGCGTCGCGGCTCCGATCGATAGAAGGCTTCGCGATATCCTGTAGGGGCGGGAGACCTACCCGGCGGATGCGGTTCGCGAAGTCGAACCGCATCCGCAGTATCAGAACGCCGCCCAGCAGTTTCAACCGTTTTTTTACGGTGCGGGTGCACCGCACTACCGGTGGTTACATCCCCGGAGGAACCCTGCATCGAGCAGCGGGAGCTGCGCATTACAAAATAAGGACGGGGCTCCGCCCCGTGCCCCATTATACGGGCGGTCATGCCCGCCCCTACAGCTTCGCAAGAGAAAACCGTCTCTTCAACCGGAGCGGCGCTGCGCACGCACTCAGCGGCAAGGCCGTGAGGACCATCATCACAGTGAGCAGGATCGAGAGAAGCTTTCCCGCCGGTTTTCTTCGCATAACATCATCCTCCTGACAGATCGCAACAGAATACTTCTTTTTCATTACACACGAACCTGCGCGCGATTTCAATATGATAATTCCGCGCCGGCAGTTAAGCGGCGGCGTCAGCGTAAAATGCGAGGAATAAATTGACTTTTCCCCTTAAATTTGTTATAATTAAAAAAATACTTTGAGACGCAAAGGAGCGATTCGCTTGAGAACGAGACTGGACCTGAATTTCGGCTGGCGGTACAGCGAGACCTTCGCCGAGGAGATGCTGCGCAAGGGCTATAAGGACGCGGCGTTCGAGACCGTGGACATCCCCCACGCCAACAAGGAGATCCCCTATAACTACTTCGACGAAAAGATGTATCAGTTCGTGTCCTGCTACCGGAAGCATCTCCGTCTGCCGGACGCGGCGTATCAGAAGGGCAAGCGCGTGCTGCTGCACTTCGAGGGCGCGGCCAACTACGCCGTCGTCTGGGTCAACGGCAAGCCCGCCGGCGAGCACAAGGGGCCCTACACGCCGTTCACCTTTGATATCACGGAGCTCATCAGCCGGGACGACAACGTCATCGCCGTGAAGCTCGACGCCACCGAGCGTAAGGAGATCCCCCCCTTCGGCTACATGGTCGACTACCTCGTCTACGGCGGCATCTACCGCGAGGTCTGGCTCGAGATCGTGGATGAAAACCGCATCGAAGACCTCTACGTCACCACCCCGAAGATCGACGGCGCGAAAAAGACGCTCGTCGCCGAGGTCACGTTCTCTCGTCCCGCGAAGGGCGACGTCACGCTGACGCTGACCGACAAGGAGGGCAATACGGTCGCGTCGCAGAAGGCGAAGGCCGCGGGCAAAGTCATGCGCTACACCTGGCCCGTCGCGAACGTGTCCCTGTGGCAGCCGGACGACCCAGTCCTCTACACCCTGACCGTGAAATACGCGGACGACGAGGTCTCAAAGCGCATCGGCTTCCGCACCGCGCGCTTCACGAAGAAGGGCTTCTTCCTCAACGGGAAGCACATGAAGCTCATCGGCCTCAACCGCCATCAGAGCTACCCCTACGTCGGCGGCGCGATGCCCAAAAGCGCCCAGTACGCCGACGCGGATCTGCTCAAGTACAAGCTGGGCGTCAACATCGTGCGCACGGCCCACTACCCCGACAGCGTCCACTTCCTCGACCGCTGCGACGAGATCGGTCTGATCGTCTTCACCGAGATGCCCTCCTGGCAGCATCTGGGCGAGGGCGAATGGCGCGAGAACTGCCTGGACAACATCCGCTCCATGATCCTGCGCGACCGCTCCCGCGCCTGCGTCGTCCTCTGGGGCGTGCGCGTGAACGAGGGCCAGGACTGCGACGAATTCTACGCCGAGACCAACGCGCTGGCGCGCGCCCTCGACCCGTCCCGTCAGACCGGCGGCGTGCGCAACATCCCGCGCTCCCATCTGCTCGAGGACGTGTACACCTACAACGACTTCTCCCACTCCGGCGGGAAGATCGCCCTCGCGCCCCCGAAGCTGGTCGCCGGCAACGTGCCGTATCTCGTCACCGAGAACAACGGCCACATGTTCCCCACCAAGAGCTTTGACCGCGAGAGCCTGCGCACCGAGCACGCCCTGCGCCACGCCCGCGTGCAGAACGCCTCCTTCGGCAACGATCAGATCAGCGGCGCGATCGGCTGGTGCATGGCCGACTACAACACCCACAAGGACTTCGGCTCCGGCGACAAGATCTGCTATCACGGCGTGACCGACATGTTCCGCGTGCCGAAGCTCGCCGCGGCGGTCTTCGCGAGCCAGCAGGACGACTTCCCGGTGCTGGAGAACTCCTCCACCATGGACATCGGCGACCATCCCGGCGGGATCGTGGGTCTGACTTATATTTTCACGAACTGCGACTACGTCAAGGTCTACAAGAACGGCCGCTACACCAGCACGATCCGTCCCGAGGAGGGCAAATTCAAGAATCTGCCCCACTCCCCGATCAGCCCGAAGGACTT
>ONWP01000059.1 GCA_900321595.1 uncultured Eubacteriales bacterium | reverse complement strand
GCGACGTGCGCAAGGGCAGACCGCATCAGAAGGGCATGGACGACGCGTACCGCGCGTTTCTGATCGAACGCGTCTCGGACGTCATGCTCGCCGCGCTGCTGGATATGCGCCGGGGTAAAATGACCTACTGCGTCAAGGATCTGGGCGAGGGCTACTTTGAAAACCGCAACCGTCCGAGCGCGACCGCGCTGGATACCCGCGTCACGCGCCTCATCTTCACACCGGACGAAAAGGACGTCCGCCCGACGCTGATCGCGCTGACGAACGCGCATCCGGACGTGGCCGGTATGCCCACGGGCGACGGCTCCGGGACCGGCAGAGCGCTTTCCGGCGACTACGTCTATTACTGCGGCGAGCTGATCGAGCAGGCCGGATACAATTTCATGTTCATGAACGGCGCGATCGCCGCCATCTATATGTCCCGCGGCCTGACCAACGACGGACAGCCCATGGAGCATCGGTATGAGCAGAGCGTCCGCTACGGCAGAGAGCTGGCGCGTATGCTTTTGGCCATGGACAAGACGCGCCGCCAGATCGAGAGCGACGCGCTGCTGAGCGACCGGGACAACGTCGAGCGCGAGCGGGCGCTGGCGTACCGGCCGGAGGAATACACGCTCTGGTATGAGGGCTGGGAGCCGGTGAAGACCTATACCCTGCGGCCCTTTATCAATATCCGGCAGCGCAGCGTGCAGGTGCGGGTGACGAATCCCATCATCCTGCTGGCTGGAAAGCTGGATCTGACGGATGTGACCGTGGTTCACACGCCGGACGGCTTCTTCGTCACGACGGAGGTCGGGTACTTCGAGCTCGGCGAACGGCTGCGCGCGGCGATGGTGCCCGGCGAATTCTGTCAGGATCTCGTGCAGGGCGGGCGCAGTCTGCGGCCGGAGGGCAGCTATTCCGGTCTGGCGTTCAGCTACCCGACCGTGCGGGACATCTTCGGCCCGGACGTGATTGCCGTGGGGCTCGCCAACGATGAAGCCGGCTATATCGTGCCGGACAACGACTATGTGCTCTCCGACTTCAAGGGGCACTATCAGGAGGAGCTGAGCCTCGGGCATCACACAGCCTCCACGATCATGAAGGCGCTGCAGTCGCTGCGGCCCGGCAGCTGATTTTTCGTGATTTTCAACAAAAATTAAAAAAATTTTTTCCGTTCCGTTCGCTTTGAGCCGGGACGGTTTTTTTTGTCTTTCCGGATGACGCGGCGCGTTTATTATGTTGTGTATACTATATGTTGTGCTTTCGATTGCAGGCAGGCACAAAATGAAGGCTATTTTGTGCTTGTGCAAGAAATATGAGACAACCGTCAAAAAATGCAAAATCGTTTTTGAAGTTTACAGAGCTTTACTTTTCGGGGTTGAAACTTTTCAAAAAGTGGAGAAAAAGATGCCCAAACGCAGACGGCTATATCATCCTCTCGGAAATTTCGGATTCTTGACAAACCATAATTCGCCGTATATAATATAGAAGCTGCAACTGATTGTAAACCAAATTCACACAAAAAACACTAATTGCAACTCAGATGAGGGGAGGGAGCGCCGATGGCGGCCGAAAACGCGGCCAAAGAAAAGGAAGCGACGCCGATCGTGCTCGACTCCCTGGATCCGATCTTCAACGGCCGCTACGGCGAGCCGTTTTACAAACTGGACGGCGGCAACAGGCTGACCGTTCCGGTTTCGGTTTTGCGCTCTCTGGGCAACCGGTTCGTCGTGTTCCGCGACGTCGTACAGCACCGCATCACGCTGTACCCGAAGGAGAACTGGGACAAGCGTTCCCGCATCATGAGCCGCAAGCTGCGCGAGCAGTATCCCGACAGATACGCGGCGCTCGAGCAGACGCTGATCATCAAGAACACCACCGAGGTGGAGATGGAGATCCTGCCCAGCAAGAACAAGATCCAGCTCATCGCCGCCGACGTCGAGCTGCTGCAGTTCCCGACCGGCGACAGACGCGTTACCCTTCTGGGCAAGTGGGACGGCATCGAGGTCGTCCCGACGGTCAGACTCGAACCGGCGGAGATCAGCCTGCCCGATCCCGGCTTCATGGACGAGCTTCTGTATGGAGACTGATTCCTTTACACATATCGCGGTCATGCAGGCCGAGGCGATCGCCGCCCTGGACGTGCAGACCGATCCCGGACGGGTCTATGTGGACGGCACCGGCGGCGGGGGCACGCATTCCCGGCTGATCCTGGACCGGCTGGATCCGTCGTCGCGGCTCATCATCATCGACCGGGATATCGACGCGATCGAGCATCTGAATCGCCGTTTCGCCGGGATCGATAACGTAACGATCATAAACGACGTCTTTTTCAACTTCGACGACATCATGGATCGCTGCGGCGTGGATCGGGTCGACGGATGCCTCCTTGATCTCGGTCTTTCAACGCATCAGATCCTGTCCGACCGTGGTTTTTCGTTCCGCCGCGCGGACCGGCTCGATATGCGCATGAGCGCGGACGGCGACCTGTCCGCCTACGAGGTGGTCAACAGCTACTCCTTCGAGGAGCTCAAACGCGTTTTTTACGAATACGGCGAGGAGCGCTTCGCGCCGCAGATCGCGCGGGAGATCGTGCGCAGGCGGCAGGAGAAGCCCATCGAGCGCACCGACGAGCTCAGCAGCCTCGTGGAGGACGTGATCCCGGCGAAATTCAAGCGCAACCGAAACGCTGCGACGGCCGTGTTCCAGAGCATCCGCATCGAGGTCAACGGCGAGCTGTCGGAGCTGCCGGACGCGCTGAACGCCATGGTGAAGCGTCTGCGCGTGAACGGCACGCTGGCCGTCATCACCTTCCACAGTCTGGAGGCCGCCGTGACGAAGCGGACGCTCAGCCAGTACACATCCGCCAAATGCACCTGCCCGCGGGAATTCCCCCGGTGCGTGTGCGGCGCGAAACGAATTGCGAAATTCACGAATCGATCCCTTGCCCCGACGGAAGCGGAGATCCACGAGAATCCGGCGTCCAGAAGCGCCCGGATCTGGTCGATTCGAAAGATAGAGGAGATATAAAACGATGGCAGACAACAGCGCGGCCAGAAGCATCACGACACAGCATCGCCGGTCCTATTCCATGGGCCGCTTTTACAGCGCAGACGCGCAGTATACGGCATCCGCGGCCAAGACAGGCGAGATCAGGATCGTGGAAACGGAGCAGGCGGAGCGGACGCTTTCGGCGCAGCCGGCGAGACAGCCGCAGCGTGAGCCCGGGAGACAGCCGCAGCCCGTCAGACGTCCGCCGATCGCGAAGCCGGCGCCCGGTTCCGCGCCGAGCACCGTGCGCGAGCAGGCGAAGGGCGCGAGCCGCCTGAATCTGCAGCAGCTTATCCTCAAGCTCAGACCCGTCGCGGTCATGCTCGTCGCCGTCTGCATCCTGGCGGCTGCGATCCTGCCCGGCGCGTTCATGTCGCTCAACAACCGTTCGCTGCAGAAGGACATCGCCCGGGTGCAGCGCGACATCCAGTCCGGCAAGGATCAGTACTCCGTCCTGCAGGTGCAGAAGGACAACCTGATCTCCGACGACCAGATCCGCGCGTTCGCGCAGGACAACGGTCTTATCAGTATGGAAAACTACAAGGTTCGTCACGTGGAGACGGCGATCCGCTCCGGCGTTGTGCGCAGCGGCAACCGCAGCTACCAGGACGACAGTCTTTTTGACCGGATCGCGGGGTTCTTCGCGGGATTGTCCGGCAATTGAGTCAGCCCTTGGATTGTTTTACATAGGTCCGGCCGCGGCGCCGGCAAAGTGCCTGTAAAGGGCGAGCCCTGTCTCGCCCTTTGAGGCAGTTTTTTAGCCTTTGTAGATTTTGCTGAGAGGGAGGGGCCACATGGCCGATCAAAAGGCTTCGCACGCGAACGCGCGTAAAAAAAAGCAAAAGAACGCGAAAAAGAAGCTGACGGCGCATCAGGTCGTCCGCACTGTTATTCCGGTGATCATCTCCGCGGTGTTCGCCGTATTGCTGTTTCAGGTGTTTTATCTCAAAACCGTGCGCTCCACGGAGCTGGAAGCGGAGATCCGCAATCAGCAGCGCGCCGATTCGACCATCGACCCGCAGCCGGGCCGCATCGTCGACGCCGACGGCAAGACGCTGGCCGAGACCAAGACCAGCTGGGATCTGTACTTCAACCCGAGCCTGCTCCCGCTGGAGGAGGACGAGCGCAGCAACACCCTGACGACCATCGCGAACAGCTTCGCCGGCCCGCTGTCAATGGACGCCGCCGCACTGCACGACTTGCTGCTCAAAAGCGTTGAGGACGGCGAGAGCGTCACCTTTGCCGAGGACGTGAGCCGCGAGATCTACGAGCAGGCAGTCGAGCAGATCGACGAGCATGAGCTGTACAACTACGTGGGCATCAACGTGCGTCAGCAGCGGGAATATCCCTACGGCTCGATGTTCTCCAACCTGCTGGGCTATCGTCACGACACGAAGGACGGCTCGGAGGGTCTGGAACGCACCTACTACGACGAGATCACCGGCGTGCCCGGCCGCAAGATCACCGTGCAGGACCGCTACGGCAACGATATTCCCGGCCAAAGCGTGCAGATCAACGCGGCGGAGGACGGCTCCGATTTCCGCCTGACGATCAGCGCCTCGATCCAGAGCGTCATGCATGAGGTCCTGTCGAAGGCCTACGACGACTACAACGCGGAATCCGTCGTCGGCGTGATGATCGAGTCCAAGACCGGCGCCGTGCTGGGCATGGTGACGCTGCCGGACTTCGATCCCACGGACAGAACGACGATCTCCAATCCCACCTACGCCAAGCAGAAGGCCGCGGAAAAGGCCTACTGGGAGGCGCGTCTGGCCAGAAAGAACGTCGACGCGGACACCCGCGCCTGGTATCAGTCGAAGCTTGACGAGCTCGACATCAAATACACCGAGGGACAGCGGAAAAACCGCGTCGTCACCGACCAGATCACCCCCGGCTCCATCTTTAAGGTCATCACCGCCGCGGCGGCCTACGAAGAGGGCATCGCGCAGAAATATCTCGGCAGCGGCGAGGCGAACAGCTTCTACTGCGGCGGCGTCAGCTACTTTAACGACATTGGCCGAGAGATCCAGTGCTACGAGTCCATCAGCCACGGCCGGCTGGATTTCACCGGCATGCTCTGCTACTCATGCAACCTGTTCGCGGCGCAGCTGGCGCAGGATCTGGGCTATGAAAAACTCAACGATTACATGCGCGCCTGCGGCATCGGCCAGAAGACCGGCATCGGGCTCTACGGCGAGATCTCCGGCACGACCTACGATTACGAGGATCCCACTGAGACCGAGAACCGCAAGGTCTGGACAAGCCTGTCCAACTCCTTCGGGCAGGAGGTCGCGCCGACCCCGCTGCAGATGGTCATGGCGGGCAACGTCATCGCGAGCGGCGGCAAGCTGCTGCGGCCCTACATCGTGGACAGCGTCACCAACAGGAGCACCGGCGTGTCGAAGAAGACCGAGCCCTTCGTCAAGCAGCAGGTCTTTTCCGAGGAGACGGCGGCGTTCATCCGGAAGAATATGGAGCTGGCAGCCACAGAGGGCAGCGGCACCGCCGCCGGCGTCTACATCCCCGGCTATCACGTGGGCGGCAAGACCGGTACGGCGGAAGTCGTGCCCCTGGATGAAAGCGACGAAACGATCGAATACATCGCGTCGTTCCTGGGCTTCGCGCCGGCGAACGACCCCGAGGTCACGCTGCTGATCCAGGTTTCCCGTCCCAAGGGCAACCACTCCGGCAGCACCGTCGCCGTGCCCCTTGCCAGAGAGATCCTCGTGCGCACGCTTCCCATGCTGGGCGTGGAGCGCTCCTTCGAGGAAGTGGAGGACGTGTACATTCCCGCCGAGGTGCCCGACGTGATCGGCAGAAGCGTAACCGTCGCGGAGAACGTGCTCTCGGGCGCGGGCGAATTTGAGATCATCGTCAAGGGCGACGGCGACACCGTGGCCGGCCAGTACCCCGGACAGGGCAGACTCCTGCAGAAGGGCAGCAAGGTCGTCGTCTACACCGCCGCCGGCTACCGCGAGACCGTCGTGGTGCCGAGCTTTGTGGGCAAATCCCGCAGCGAGGTGGAGGCCATCGCCGACAGCTACGACCTCAACGTGGTCTGCGAGGGCGACGCCTCGTCCTATTCGAGCGTCTCGTACCAGCAGGATCTGGCGCCCGGCGTGAATACCGAGCCCGGCGAGGTCATCACCGTGACCTTCCGGTCGTACAACGCGGGAGACGACTGACGAACGGCGTCCTTACCGCGAACTGAAATCACAGGGAGGAACAATCATCTTGAATATATCCGATCTGCTCGCTGATCTGCGGGTGTACGACGACTATACGGACGCGCCGGTGACGTTCATCACGGCGGATTCCCGCGCCGTGAAGCCCGGCTGCGTATTCGTCTGCGTCAAGGGCGTTCACTTCGACGGGCACACGGCCGCCGCCAAGGCGCAGGCTGACGGCGCCGTGCTGATCGTCGCTGAGCGTGATCTGGGCCTGAAAAACCAGATCATCGTGCCGGATACGAGAGCCGCGCTGACGAAGCTCTGCGACAACTATTACGGCAATCCGACGAAAAAGCTGCGCCTCATCGGCGTGACCGGCACCAACGGCAAGACGACCACCACGTTTCTGATCCGCTCCATTCTGGAGAAGCTGGGACGGCGCGTGGGACTCATCGGCACCGTGAAAAACGTCGTCGGCGGCGTTGAGACGGACGCCAGCCTGACCACGCCGGAGAGCTGGGATCTGTTCCGGCTGTTCGCTGAGATGGTCGAGGCCGGGGACGAGTTCTGCGTCATGGAGGTCTCCTCGCAGGCGCTCGCGCAGCAGCGCGTGTACGGCCTTCGTTTCGAGGCCGCCGTCTTCTCAAATCTGACGCAGGATCACCTGGACTACCACGGCACGTTCGAGGCCTATGCCGCCGCGAAGGCGAAGCTTTTCGCGCAGGCGGATCTGTGCGTCATGAATCTGGACGACGCGCACGCCATGCGGATGCTGGCCGATTCCGACGGCCGTCCCGTGACCTACGGCGTCACGAGCGGAAACGTCGATTACAGAGCCGTCGATATCACGTACCGTCCGACGGGCGTGTCCTATACGCTTGAGACGCCGGCCGGCGCGGAAAACGCGCAGGTGGGCATCCCCGGCGAATTCACCGTTTACAATTCCATGGCGGCGGCCGTGACGCTCATCGAGATGGGCTTTGACAAGGCGCAGGTGCTTTACGCGCTGTCGCGCGCGCCGGGCGTCAAGGGCCGCATCGAGGTCGTGCCCACTGATACGCCCTACACCGTCATCATCGACTACGCGCATTCCCCGGACGGGCTGTCCAACATCATCCGCTCGATCCGCAAGATCGCGAAGAAACGCATCATTACCGTATTCGGCTGCGGCGGCGACCGCGACCGCACCAAGCGTCCGCTGATGGGCGCCGTGGTGGGCGAGCTTGCCGACGTCGCGGTTGTCACCAGCGACAATCCGCGCACGGAAGATCCGGACGCCATCGTGCGGGACATCCTGCCCGGCGTGCGTGACAAGCAGGCGGAGGTCCATGTGGAGGTCGACCGGACAAAGGCCATCGCGCTGGCGATGCGTCTGGCGGAGCCGGAAGACATCATCATCCTGGCCGGCAAGGGCCATGAGACCTATCAGATCGTCGGAACGACGAAAAACCATTACGATGAGCGCGAGATCGTCCGGGACATCCTGTCCGGCGGCCGCGCAACTTGAGGGAGTGAAACACATGCTGCCGTTCAACTGCGCCTTCGTGGCCGGAACGCTGGGGATCGAGATCCCGGACGCATGGAAGGAGACGGTCATCACATCCGTCTTTACCGATTCGAGAGCCCCGGAGCCGGGCGGCCTTTTCGTCGCGCTGGTGGGGGATCATTTCAACGGCCACGCCTACGTGCTCGACGCGTTCCGGGCGGGCGCCGTCGCCGCGATCTGCTCTGAGCCGATCGAGACCGATCTGCCCGTCTTCTACGTGCGGGACACGCGCGAGGCGTTCCTGGCGCTCGCGGCCGGATACCGGGGGCTGTTTCAGAATATCCCCGTCGTCGGTCTGACCGGCAGCGTCGGCAAGACCACGACCAAGGAGATGACGGCCCAGGTTCTCTCGGCGAAATACATCACCGCCAAGACGCAGGGCAACCTCAACAATGAGGTCGGCATGCCGCAGACGATCCTTTCCTTCGCGGAGAATATCGAGGCGGCCGTCGTGGAGATGGGCATGAATCACGCGGGGGAGATCAGCCGTCTGTCGAAGGCCTGCAGACCCACCCTCGCCATCATCACGAATATCGGCACGTCGCACATCGGCAATCTGGGATCGCGCGAAGCGATCATGCGCGCGAAGCTGGAGATCCTCGACGGCATGGAGCCGGGCGCGACGCTGATCCTCAACGGCGACAACGACCTGCTGGGCGCGTACGTCAACGACAAATACCACATCATCACCTTCGGCATCGAGAACCGCACGGCGGACGTGCTGGCTGACGCGATCCACACAGTCGGCAGCGGCACGGCGTTCAACATTCTGTACGGCGGGGACGTGTACGAGGCGTTCATCCCCGTACCCGGCGAGCACAACGTGGCCAACGCCCTCGCGGCGTTCACCGCGGGCGTGCAGGTCGGCGTGGATCCGTCCGACGCGGCGAAGGCGCTTGCCGGCTACAAGCCCACCGGGCTGCGCCAGCACATTGAGGATATCGACGGCATCACCTTTATCGAGGACTGCTACAACGCCAGCCCCGATTCCGTCAAGGCGAACCTCGTCGCGCTGATGAGCATCGACGCCAAACGTCACGTCGCCGTGCTGGGCGATATGAAGGAGCTCGGCAGCGTCACGGAAGAGGCGCACTATGACTGCGGCGTGACCGCGGCTGCGAAGGGCGTGGACATCGTCTTCGGCTTCGGCGAGGCGAGCCGCGACATCTGCCGCGGCGCGCAGGAGAAGCAGATCCCGCAGGCGGAGCACTTTACCGACGCCGAGGCGCTTGCCGCCCGTCTGGTGGAGGTGCTGCGTCCCGGCGACGCGGTCCTCTTCAAGGCGAGCCGCGCCATGCGGCTGGAAACCGTCATTGAACGGGTCAAACAGCTTTATCTGGAAGCATAATCATCACGGGAGGTGGCGCGTGTGTTCAGCGGCTTGACGGCGGCGGTCGTATCCTTTGCCGTGACTGTCGTTCTGTCGATCGCGTGCCTGCCGCCGATCTACCGTTACTGTTTCGGACAGGGAGCGGAAAAGAAGATCTATTCACGAAAAAACAAGCCGGACTATCCGCCGGCGTTCGGCGGTATCCTGTACGCGCCCGCGATCGCGGCCGGTCTGATCGGCGCCGTTCTGACGGCGAAGCTGACCGGCGGCAGCCTCATTGACGGGGGCAGCTTCCTGCCCGCCAACGCCAGGATCCGCTGGTGGGCCTGCGTCCTTTTCGCGCTGGGCGCGGCGCTGGTCGGATTTGCCTGCGACCGCGTGAATATGCGCATGGGGCGCGGCTTTGAGCTGGATCTTGGCTACCGGATCGCCTTCGAAGGCATTCTGCTGGCCGGTCTGGTGATCACCCTGTCAAGGGCGGAAGCGACATTTGTGAGTATCCCGTTTCTGGGCAACCGGGATCTCGGCTTTTTATATTATCTGCTTTTTATTCCCATCGCGTGGCTCACGCTGAACGCGTCGCGCCTGACGGATGGGATCCCCGGCCTGCATACGGCGGCAGCCGCCGTGAACGCGGCCGGTCTGGGCGTCTGCGCGCTTTTGCGGGGACAGGATACGGCGCTCGCCGTCGCGCTGGCCGCGCTTGGCGCGGCGCTGGCCTTCCTGCCGTTTCACGCGGGCAGGACGATGGCCCCGGGGAAGACGGGGACTTACGCGCTCGGCGCGCTGTCG
>ONWP01000114.1 GCA_900321595.1 uncultured Eubacteriales bacterium | reverse complement strand
GATTCCCGCCGCCAGCCGGGTTCCGCGATCAAGCCGCTGAGCGTCTACTCGCTCGCCATCGAGACCGGCGATTACTACTGGTCCAGCCGGATCCAGAACTACGGTGTAGAGGGCATCGACCCGGACGGCCCGTGGCCCTACAACTACGGCGGCGATCCCGGCTCGCCCTACAGCTACGAAACGATCCAGCAGGCGCTGGCGCCGTCGCATAACACCGTGCCGGTACAGCTGCTCAAGAAGATCGGTGTGGACAAATCGTACAACTGGCTCAAGGACGCGTTCAGCTTTACGAGCCTGGAGCCGCAGGATGAGAACTACGCGCCGCTGGGCGTCGGCGCTATGACGGAGGGCGTTTACGCCATCGAGATGTGCGCGGCCTACACGACCTTCGGCAACAGCGGCGTCTATCACAGCCCGTACTGCTATTACACCGTCACGAATTTCGACGGCTCCAAGGTGTATCTGACGCATAACGACGAGGGACAGCAGGTCATGGCGCCCGGCACCGCCGACGTGATGAACAAGCTGCTGCAGACCGTCGTCACCGACTACGCCAACGACGGTACCGCGATCGGCTACGCGATCGACGATTTCGAGATGTTCGCCAAGACCGGTACGACGACGGACGAAAAGGACCGCTGGTTCATCGGCGGCTCGCCCTATTACGTCTGTACCGTCTGGATGGGCTACGCCGAGCATCCCGCGCCGCTGAACTTCTACACGAACTACTGCGGCGAGCTTTACAAGCGCGTGATGAACGACATCCACCGCGGTCTGCCGGAGAAGACCTTCACCTATTCCGACGAGCTGGTCAGCCAGTACTTCTGCACCGGCAGCGGCGACCTGGACAACGGCAGCTGCTACTCCGATCTGGGCTGGTACCGCAAGGACGCGCTCCCGCCCTACTGCGACGGCTCACACTCCGTGAAGGGCGCGACCTACGGCGGCTACAGCAACTACAACTGGTACAGCGACTCCGGCTCTGACAGCGGCGATACTGAGACCACTACGGCCGCGCCGGAGACCACCGCGGCGCCTCCGGCCGAAGATCCGCAGGAAACGCCGGGGGACGATCCCGGCGGCGGTGAAGGCGAAGGCGGAGAGAACTGAGAACATGCGGATCCTATCGGTGGATTACGGCGATGCCCGAACAGGCGTCGCCGTCTGTGATAAAGACGAAATATTGGCAAGTCCCGTGTGCGTGATCGCCGAGCGCGACCGCGACCGGCTGGCGCAGAAGCTGGCCGGGATCGCCGCGCAGCAGCAGGTCGGGCGCATCGTGGTGGGCGAGCCGCGAAACATGGACGGCTCCGAGGGCTTCCGCGCGCAGGCCTGCCGGGCGTTCGCCGCGCTTCTCGCGGAACAGACCGGACTGCCTGTGGACACCTACGACGAGCGGCTGACGACCGTCATGGCGCACAACGCGCTCTCCGGGACGAACGTCCGGGGAAAGAAGCGCAAGGCCGTCGTGGACGCGGTCAGCGCGGTGATGATTCTGGAAGATTATATGGCGTACCGCAAAAATACCGCGAAAAACAGTGAGGAATGATCGATTTTGAGCCGGAAAGCATGGCACATCGCAAGCTATAACAAGGAGCAGGTCAAGGAACTGGCCAGACAGACCGGGTTCGACGAATTCACCGTGCTGCTGCTGGCCACGCGGAATATTCTGGACCCGGAGGAGATCCGTTCGTTCCTGTCCGGCGAAGTCAAGCTGGACGATCCGTTCGCGATCAAAGATATGAGCCGGGCAGTCGCGGCGATCCGCGCCGCCGTCGAGGACGACGAGCAGATCACCGTTTACGGCGACTACGACGCTGACGGCGTGACGGCGACGGCGCTGCTGTACTCCTATCTGCAGACCATGGGCGCGCGGGTGGACAAGTATATCCCGTCCCGCATCGACGAGGGCTACGGGCTGCACCGGGAATCCATCGATCTGCTGGCGCAGCGGGGCACGCAGCTCATCATCACCGTGGACAACGGAATCGGCTCGATCGCCGAGGCCGATTACATCCGGGAAAAGGGCATCAAGCTGGTCGTCACCGATCATCATAAGGTCGGTCCGACGCTTCCGAACGCGCTGGCGGTGGTCAACCCGCATCGTTCCGACGACAACAGCAGCTTCAAGGAGCTGGCGGGCGTCGGCGTGGCGTTCAAGCTGTGCGCCGCGCTGGAGGACGGCGATCAGGAGACGCTGCTGGATGAATACGCCGAGCTGGTGACGCTCGGCACCATCGCGGATATCGTGCCGCTGACCGGCGAGAACCGGTCGCTGGTCATCCGCGGTCTTGAAAAGATCAACCGCGCGCCGTCGCCCGGTGTGGCGGCGCTGATCGAATCGGCGGGCATTGCCGGCAAGACGCTGGCGAGCGCCGGCGTGTCGTTCTCTCTGGCGCCGCGCGTCAACGCCGCGGGGCGTATGGGAACCGCCGGCACGGCGCTTGAGCTGCTGCTGACGGAGGACGAGACGCAGGCGAGCATGCTGGCCGAAGAGCTGGAAGCGTGCAACGCCCAGCGGCAGGAGACGGAGAGCGAGATCGCGGCCAGCGCGATCCACACGATCGAAACAGATCCGGCGCTTCGCAACGCGTCGGTCATCATCGTCGCCGGACGCGGCTGGCATCCCGGCGTCATCGGCATCGTGGCGTCGCGGCTGACGGATCGGTACGCGCGGCCGTGCATTGTCGTCTCGGTGGATGAAAACGGCGTGGGAAGCGGTTCCTGCCGCAGCATCGAGGGCTTTTCCATGTACGACGCGCTGGCGGTCAACTCTGATCTGCTGCTGCGGTTCGGCGGGCATATGCTGGCCGCCGGTTTTTCCATCCGCGAAGCGGATATCCCGACCTTCCGGGAGCGGATCAACCGCTACGCCGACGGGTTGCCGCCGTTCCGGCCGGAGCTGACGCTCGACTGCCGGCTGAATCCCGCCTCTGTGAGCATGGATCTGATCGAGGCGTTCCGGGCGCTCGAGCCCTTCGGCGCGAACAACCGTCAGCCGCTGTTCGGCCTGTTCGGCATGACGGTGCAGGCCGTGAAGCCGCTGGGCCCCACCGGGCGGCATCTGCGCCTCACGGTCGAGCGCAAGGGCGCCGCGCTGCACGCGGTGATGTTCGGGATGTCGGTCGAGGATTTTCCGTTTGAGGCCGGCGACAGGATCGATCTCGCGGTCAATCTGGATATCAATGAATTCCGCGGCGAGCGCAGTCTGCAGATCCTGGTGCGGGCGGTGCGCCCGGCAGGCGCGGACGACGACGCGTACTTCGCGGCGAACCGTCTGCTGCTGCGGATCCGGCGCGGCGAAACGCTGACGGAGGCGGAGCGGGCGCAGGCCTGTCCGGACAGGACGCTGTGCGCGAACGTCTTCCGCCTTGTCAAAAGCCGCAGCGTCTGTCCCGCGGACGACGAGGCCATGGCGCTGAAGCTCGGTCTGACGAGCGCCGACAGCGTCCGCGTCGCGATCGCGCTGACGGCCTTCTGTGAGCTGGGCATCATGGAGTGCGTGGACGACCGGTATCACATCTGCGTCAGCGAGGGCAAGAAGAAGCTCGCGGACGCGCCTGTGCTGCAAAAGCTCGGCTATCAGGAAGTATAAGTATTATTATCATTTATTAGTTTAAGTAAAAATGGGGGTGTCTGATGTGAGCGCCGAAGAATCCAGGCAGGTTGGCCGGGATCGCTATGACGCGTTGCGCAAGTCCGTCTCCGGGGTCTTCTCAGAGGACGACCTCCAGGTGCTTGACCGCGCCTTTGAGACGGCGAACGAGGCGCACGCCGAGCAGCGACGCAAGTCCGGCGAGCCCTATATCATCCATCCGGTC
>ONWP01000171.1 GCA_900321595.1 uncultured Eubacteriales bacterium | reverse complement strand
TGTACGATCTCGCACATGAACGCGCAGACTTTTCCGGTCGCGATCAGGGCTTCGAGCGCCGCAAGATCGCCGGGCTGTACATAGGCGAATCCCTCCGGGAACGGTCCGAACGTGTGATGAAACGCGTCCTGTCCTGTCGCGGCCAGCGTCGCCAGCGTTCTGCCGTGAAAGCTGGAATGGAGCGTTACGATCACATTCCGGCTTTCATCCGCGTACTGATCCAGCGAGTATTTGCGTGCGGTCTTGATCGCGCATTCGTTTGCTTCCGCGCCGGAATTGCCGAAGAATACGCGGCGCATTCCGGTCTTCTCGCACAAAGCGCGCGCAAGCTCAACGCCGGGCTGCGTAAGGTAAATATTGGATGTATGCTGCAGCGTACGCAGCTGGTCGGAAACCGCGTTCGCCCAAATGCGGTCGCTGTACCCGAAAGCGTTCACGCCGATTCCGCTGCCAAGGTCAATATAGCATTTCCCGTCGCTGTCATACAGGCAGCTGCCCTCGCCGCGAACCATGAGAGCCGGATATCTGTTGTAGGTATGCGCCAGATACATTTGCTCCTGTTCTTTTGCTGTTAAATAATCCATCATATCCACCTCAGATAAACATGGTGCCGATGCAGTCGTCCGTAAACAGCTCCATCACCATCGAATGCGGCTGTCTGCCGTCCAGAATAAAAACCTTGCTTACGCCCATACGGATCGCCTCGATACAACAATTGACCTTCGGGATCATCCCGCCGGCGATCACGCCCTCTTCCATCAACTGCGGCGCGTCGCTCACATAGATCCGGCTGATCAGGCTGGATGGATCGTGAACGTCGCGCAGGATCCCGACGGTGTCGGTCATGATCATCAGCGTTTCGGCCTTCAGCGCGCCTGCCACCGCGGAGGCCGCGCTGTCCGCGTTGATATTGTAGCTGTTCCCCTCGTCGTCGTACCCGATCGGAGAAATGATCGGGATAAATCCGCCGTCAAGCAGCGTTGTGATCAGCGTCGTATCGACCTTTCGGATCTTTCCGACCAGACCGTGCGTTTCGTCAAGAGGAGAGGCTTTGATGCAGCCGCCGTCCAGTCCGCAGATGCCGACGCTCTTTACGCCTTTATTCTGGAGACGTTTCACGATATCCTTGCCGATCTTGCCTGTCAGCACCATCTGCGCGATATCGACTGTCTCCTCATCCGTGACGCGAAGACCGTCGACAAAGACCGGCTCTTTGCCGAGCTTTTTCATCATGTCGCTGATATCCGGCCCGCCGCCGTGTACCAGAACGACGCGGATCCCGATGGACGTCATCAGAATGATGTCGTTCATCACGTTGTCCTTCAGGTTTTCACTGACCATCGCGTTGCCGCCGTATTTAACGACGACCGTCTTATTTTCGTACTTCCTGATATATGGGAGCGCTTCGATCAGCAGTTCCGCTCTTGTCGCGTCAACCATCATTTCGCAAACACCTCTTACGTTCTGTAATCGCCGTTGATCTTGACGTAATCATACGTCAGATCGCATCCTTTCGCAACAGCCGCGCCGTCACCGTCAGCAAGCGTCACCCGGACCGTGATCTCATCCTCGGTCAGGATCGTCTTCGCAAGGTCTTCGCTGAACGGAATGCCCATCCCGTTTTCACAGACCTTGATCGAGCCCGCGGACGACGTGAACTCGACCTGCACTTTGGTGACGTCGACGGAAGCGCCCGCATATCCGATCGCGCAAAGCACGCGGCCCCAGTTCGCGTCCGCGCCGAACAGCGCGGTTTTTACGAGGCTGGAACAGACGACCGATTTCGCGATCATCTTTGCGTCCTGTTTCGTAACAGCGCCTGTGACCGAGCAAACGATCAGTTTCGTCGCGCCTTCGCCGTCTTTAGCGATTTCAGTGCAGAGTTTATCCGTCAGCTTGTGCAGAGCCGCTTTGAAAACGTCAAAATCAGCGTTTTCGCAGTCGATCAGCGTGTTGCCCGCGGTTCCGTTAGCCAGCAGGCAGACCATATCGTTGGTCGACGTGTCCCCGTCGATGCTGACCGCGTTGAACGTATCCGCCACGTCGCTGCGTACGGCGTTTTCCAGCATCCGCGGCGTGATCGCGACGTCGCTTGTTATAAAGACAAGCATCGTGCCAAGATTCGGGTGGATCATACCGGAGCCCTTTGCCATGCCGCCGATGTGACAAAGCTTGCCGTCTAATTCAAATTCGACAGCGAATTCCTTTCGTACGGTATCCGTGGTCATAATGGCTTCAGCAGCGTCTGTATGCCCGTTTTCAGAGAGCCGGTCCGCGAGCTGCGGCAGCGCAGCCGCGATCGGATTCATATCAAGAGATACGCCGATCACGCCGGTCGAGGCGCAGACAACGTCCGCGGGATCGATGCCGACAGCCTGAGCCGTCAATTCGCACATTTTTAATGCGTTCGCCTCTCCGTCGGAAACGCAGGTGTTGGCGATGCCGCTGTTGCAGATCACCGCGCGCGCGTATCCGTCAGACAGGTGACGCTTCGTGACTGTGATCCCGGCGCTTTTGACAAGATTCAACGTGTAAACTGCAGCGGCGGACGCCTTCGCGTCGCTGACAACAAGCGCGATATCTTTCTTAGTCTGACTCTTGCGGATCCCGCAGTGAAGTCCGGCCGCGCGGAACCCTTTTGCGGCGCATACGCCGCCTTCAACAAACTTCATAATGCCTCCGTTTACAGTTCGAGGGATGCGGTCTCTTCCAGGCCCAGCGCGAGGTTCATATTCTGAACCGCCGAACCGGAAGCGCCCTTCCCGAGGTTATCAAATACGCTTGAAACAAGTACGCGGTCGTCGTTTCCGTTCACACAGATCACCATGCTGTCTTTTCCGGCCATCCGATTCGCGGACAGCATAGCCGGAAAACCAGTATCTTCAGGGGATAAGACGCGGATGACGGCAGCTCCATCGTAATGGGTCTTCAGGCAATCACGCACTGTTTTAACAGATAAATCAGGGATCAGACGACGATCAAGACTGATGCTGGTCGCCATTCCCGCGTAATAGTCGCTGACGATCGGAGTGAAAACCGGCGGCGCGGTCAGGCCTGAATACAGCTGCATTTCCGGCAGGTGCTTATGCGATTGCGATAAACCGTAAAGACGCGGCGCTTCCATTTCCCGCGATTTATCATTTTCATAGTCGGCGATCATCTTTTTTCCGCCGCCGGAATACCCGGTCAAAGAAAAACAGGAAACAGGGTAGTCATTTGGCAGGATCCCGGCCTGCACAAGCGGCGCGGTGATCGAAATGAATCCGATCGCGTGACATCCCGGATTTGCGATGCGTTTCGCAGAACGAATCTGATTCCTTTGATCATCGGATAGCTCGGGGAACCCATACGTCCAGTCTGAGGACGTTCTGTGCGCGGTGGACGTATCGATCACGACCGTGTCAGGATCGTCGCACAACGCGGCACTTTCCTTGGCGGCATCATCCGGCAGGCACAAAAAAGTCACGTCGGAGGCATTCATAAGCGCGCGCTTTCGCTCCGGATCCTTCCGGTGCGCTTCATCGATCCTGATCAGCTGAATATCCTTGCGTCCGCTCAGACGTGCTTCGAGCCGCAAACCGGTCGTACCGGACGCGCCGTCGATAAAAACATGAAACAAGTTGCTTTCCTCCCAAGATATCTTGCATCTATTTTACACCGAAAAGGTGCGTTGTCAATGAAAACTATGAATAAATATACAATCTTTCGCGTGTTGCACGAAAATCAGCGAATCGCCGATTTGTTTTTGGTTAAGTCGAAAACAAGGAACGCATAGAAGGAAGAATATACGTAAAATATTCACTCTTCGGATAACCGAACCCATTCTTCCGTCAGTTCCTCTTCCTCAACCGTCAGTACGTTTAATTCTTCCGTCAGCTCAAGAATCTTCTGGTAATCAGCGGCAGACGCAGGATCGGCCATGCGCGACTGCAGCTGCTCCTTGACGCTGCCGATCTCTTCGAGACGAGTCTCGATCCTCGCAAGACGGGTCTTTCGCTTCCGATCGGCGGATTCCCGCTGCTTGCGCTCCAACCAGTCGTTTGTTTTTTCCGGCTGCTTCTTCGCCGTCGGTCGCAGTTCATCGAGCGTTGCTGCATATTCGGAATATGTCCCTTCAAATTCACGAAACGCGCCGTTTTCGAGGATGAGCAGACGCGTCGCAAGTCTGTCCACCAAATAGCGATCATGACTGACGCACAGGATGGTTCCGTCGTAGGATGCAAGCGCGTTCTCGAGCGTTTCACGGGATCTGATATCAAGGTGATTCGTCGGTTCGTCCAGGATCAGCAGATTCGGCCGTCTGAGCATCAGCTTGATCAGCTCCGTCCGCGCGCGTTCTCCGCCGGACAGCTCGCGCATCAATTTGTAGATATCGTCTCCGCGGAATCCGAACGCTCCCAGGTATCCGCGCAATTCAGAAATCGTCATACCGGGAAACGTATCGTAAAGATCGTCAATAACAGAGCTCGTTGAATCGATTCCGGACTGGATCTGATCGAAATACCCGATCTGAACGTTCGCGCCAAAGCGCACGAAACCACTGTCCGGCTTTTCCCTGCCGAGAATTGTTTTCAGAAATGTCGACTTTCCGCAGCCGTTTTCGCCAATGATAAACAGCCTGTCGCCTTTATAAATGTTGACGCTGACATCCCGGAACAGGCTTTTATCATCAAAGGATTTTGATAAACCGGAAACGAACAATACATCGTTGCCGCTGGGGAAACGGGATTCAAATCGGAGCCGCATCTTTTTCGCCTGACGCTCCGGTTCGATCAGATCCGCTTTTATACGGTCGATCTGCTTCTGCTTGCTGGCGATCGTCACATAGTTGTGCGCCTGATTGAACTGCTTTTGCTGTGCGATAATGCCCTCGATCCGTTC
>ONWP01000147.1 GCA_900321595.1 uncultured Eubacteriales bacterium | reverse complement strand
TACAACGCGACGGCGCACGACTATGAGCGCGGCGCGACACTCGCGGATCTGTTCGCGCGGCACGCCGCCGCGGATCCCGATCACACAGCCGTCGTCTGCGGCGAAAACAGCGTCACCTACGGCGAGCTGGACCGGCTCACCGATACGCTGGCGGCGTATATCGCCTCCAGGGGGATCGGCCGGGACGACTTCGTCGCCGTGCTGGCCGACCGCAGTGTCCAGATGGTCACGGCGGCGCTGGGCGTCGTCAAGGCGGGCGCGGCGTATGAGCCGCTGGACGTGAAATACCCGCTGGAACGCCTGCGGTTCATGACAGCGGACAGCCGCGCGCGTCTGCTGATCGCCGACCGGTCGCTTGCTGAGCGCAGCGACGACCTGCGCGCTTTCCTGACGGAATTCCCGGGCGAGATCCTGTATACAGACGAATTCACGCTTTTGCCGCAGGGACTGCCCGTTCCGGCGATGCCGCAGCCGCGGGACGCTGTCGTCATCCTGTACACCTCCGGCACCACCGGAAAACCGAAGGGCTGCGTCATCGAGCACGCGCAGGCGTCGGCATACTTTGAATGCTTCCGCACGTTTATGTGTCTGTCGCCCCGCAGCCGCGTCGCCATGTACGCGAGCTTCGGCTTTGACGCCGGTTTCCAGGACGTCTTTACAACGCTGGCCGCCGGCGCGACGCTCTACGTGCTCGAGGAATCCGTCCGATACGACATCTCCGCCATGGAGAAGTACTTTAACGAAAACGCGATCACGAACACCTTTATGACGACGCAGGTCGGCCGCATGTTCGCGGAGAACGCCGACGTGCCGTCGCTTGAATATTTCGTCGCCGGCGGCGAAAAGCTCACGCCCTTCGTGCCGCCCGCGCACATGCACTTTTTCAACGGCTACGGTCCCTCAGAGACGCTGTGCTGCGTGACGCACCATGAGGTGACGGACGACGCGGCGCTGCAGTGCGTCGGAAAAGCGCATTTCAACACGAAGCTCTACATCGCCGACAAGCATATGAACCGCCTGCCCGTCGGGGCGCTCGGCGAGCTGTGCATCGCCGGCGAACAGGTATCCCGCGGCTATCTTGACCGCCCCGAGAAGACGGCGGAGGTCTTCGTCGCGAATCCCTTTGAAGACGTCCCCGGTTATGAACGCGTCTACCGCACCGGCGACGTGGCGCGCATCATGCCCGGCGGCGAGATCGACCTGACCGGCCGCAACGACGGACAGGTCAAGGTGCGCGGCAACCGCGTCGAGCTCACCGAGGTGGAATCGGTCATCCGCGCCTATCCCGACGTGCGCAACGTGACGGTGCAGGCGTATGACGACCCGGCGGGCGGCAAATACATCGCGGCGTTCATCGTCGCCGACGCGCCCGTAGATCCGAAGGCGCTCGAGGCCTTTATCCTCGCGCGCAAGCCCTCCTATATGGTGCCCGCGGTCACCGTCATGCTGCCGGAGATCCCGCTGACCGTCAACGGCAAAGTCGACAAGCGCAGCCTGCCCGCGCCGCGCGTACAGGCGCAGGATCTCAGGGCGCCTGAAAACCCGCTGCAGGAAAAGATCTTCGGCATCGTCGCCGAATCGCTCGGGTCGGACCGCTTCGGGATCGACACCGATCTGACAGAGGCGGGGCTGACCAGTCTGAACGGCATCCGGCTGAGCGTGCGGCTCGCCAACGCCTTCGGCGTGCCCGTCAGCGCGAACGATCTGCGCCGCAACAGCACCGTGGAAAAGCTGGAGACGTTCCTGCTGCGCAGCGGCGAGACGGCTGTATTCGACGTACAGGACGATTATCCGCTGACCCAGACGCAGACCGGCATCTTCGTCGAATGCGCCGCGAGACCCGACAGCACGGTCTACAACGTGCCGACGCTGCTGCGTCTTGCGCAGCGGCCGGATATCGACCGGCTCAGGGAGGCCGCCGCGGCCGCGGTCAACGCCCACGACTACCTGTTGACAGAGCTTTTCTACAATGAGAGCGGTGACGTTCGCAAACGTCGCAAGGGTCTTGCGCCCTTCACGGCGCAGGACGTGCGGCTGATCCGCACAGACGATATCGAAAAGACAAAGAAAGAGCTGGTGCGCCCGTTCGACCTGACGCGGGATCGCCTGATCCGCTGCGCGGTCATCGACGCGGGAGACGTCTGGTTCTTCGCGGACGTCCACCACATTCTGTGCGACGGCACGTCCATGTCGATCCTGCTCGACGACATCAGCCGCGCATATGCGGGAGAAGCGCTCGAGGCGGAGACGTTCACCGGCTACGAGGAATCGCTGCGCGAGCAGGCGCTGCGAAAGACCGCCGTCTACGAGGAGGCGCGCGCGTTTTACCGGGATCTGCTCGCGGACTGCGACCGTCAGACGCTGCCCGCGCTCCCGGCCGGCGAGTCTCGGCAGGACGGTCAGCTGCACCGGACCGGTTCGCCGGAGACAGCCCAAGCCATCCGCGCATATACAAAGAGCCGGGAGCTGAGCGTGAACGCGTTCATGTGCGGCGCGTTCGGCGCCGTGCTGGCCGCCGCGTCCGGCGTCAGCCGTCCCGTCTTCACCACCGTATACAACGGCAGAAACGACTCCCGCCTGGCGCGGACGGTCGCGATGCTGACAAAGACCCTGCCCGTCGTCATCGACGCGCGGTCCGAAAGCGCCCCCGAAGCGGCGATCCGCGGCGCCGGCGAGCAGCTGATGAACGCGATGGCAAACGACGTGTTCTCCTTCGCGGAAATCAGCCGCGCCTTCGGCGTCCGCGCTGACGTGATCTTTATCTATCAGGGCGACGGCTTCCGCGCCGACCGGTTCTGCGGCGTCGCGTGCGACCGGGAACCGCTGACATTGTCCGACCGCAAGGCGCCGCTGTGCTTCCAGGCGATCCTGACCGACGACGGCCCGGAATACCTCGTCGAATACGACGCGGGCATGTTTACAGCTGCCATGATCGATGCGCTGACGGAGCGGTTCGACAACGCGCTGACGGCGATGACGCGCGCGGAGCGCTTCCGCGACGTGACGGGCGCGGATCTGCCGCCCCTGTGGCAGACCGCGGCGGACGCGCCGAACGACGAAACGCCCGCGGAAGACGGCGCCGCGCCGGAATCAGACCGCACGGACGACCTGTGCGCCCTGTTCGCGCAGGTGCTCAATCTCCCG
>ONWP01000285.1 GCA_900321595.1 uncultured Eubacteriales bacterium | reverse complement strand
GGCGACGCCGGCGCCTACGCGGCGCTTGTGCACAGAGCAAGACAGGAAAACCGGGACCTGTCTCTCTACTATGCGGACTGGGATCATTTCAACGATCCCGCGCCCCTCGCGAATGAAATACGGGCGCTGGCACAGAAGAAAACGGTCCTGTTCTATTCCCACTGCGCCGGCTCCGCGTTCGCGCTGAAGCTTCTCGATCAGCTGAATGCCGAAACGCGGACGGTACAGGCGTATCTGGCCGCCGCCGATATCCCGCCGCGGCGCGGCGCGTCCGCGTTCAACGCGTGGAACTTTCTGGCTGATCCCGTGATTCTGCGGAAGCTGCGAAAGGCCGGCCTGAAAACCGACGATATCCCGGAGGAGACGCTGCACGCGATCCTGAAGCGATTCCGGGATCAAACGACCCTATACAACGCATATTTTTCCGAAAAAACGCAAAAAACAAACGCACTTACGACCGTGATCATCAGCAGAAACGATCCGTTTACCGTAGATTTCAAATCCGCCGCGAAGCGGTGGGGAGACGCTGTGACCGAGATTAAGCGCGTCATTTTGCTTGACGTTCCCTCTCACTATTTTCAGCAAACGGAAAGCGAACTGCTGTTATCGTTATTTTCTGAAAGCTCTGAAGGCTGACAAGGAGGTCACCTCAATGTACCAGTACTTATCGTTATTCGGTCGGTCTGTTTCGCTGTACGACCTGTTTGACCAGCTAGCAATCTTTGCGCAGGCGATCGTCGCGGTCTTTCTCATCCGTCAATTCAGAGCGGCGTCCACCGTATACGCCCTTATGAACCTGCGTTTCAACAAAAAGGCGAAGAACAACTTCTTTTGGCGCTGGGGCAGCAGCATCATCCTGGTCCTCCTGATCGCCGCCATGATGTTTCTTTTCAATAATCTAACCGGCGACCCGATCACGATGCTGTTCCTGCACAAAAAAGCCGATAACTTTTTCCCGAATATTTTTGTCGGCCCTTATATCGGTCTGCTCACGGCGATCCTGGTCCTCAACAGCCCGCTGAAAACGCTGGACCTGATCACGCCGATCGCCGAAGTCGCGCTGATCTTCTACAAATTATCCTGTTTTTTCTGGGGCTGCTGCTACGGCGTCGAATGGGCGCACGGCATGTACAATCACAACACGGAACGCCGGGAATTCCCGGTCCAGCTGGTCGAGCTCGGCTGCGCAGTCGTGATGTTCGTGATCCTGATGATCCTGGCAAAAAGGAAGAAAAAACACGACGGGACGCTGTATCCGCTGTTTATGATCATGTACAGCGGGTCCCGATTCATCTCTGAGTTCTGGCGCGGCGACTACCCGGCGGTGCTCGGAAAGATGACCGGCTATCACATCTCCTGCATCGTCGGACTCGTCGAAGGCGTCATCTGCCTGTTCGTCATTCTGCGGTGGGGCGATCGGATCACGGCGTTTTTCGAGGGAAAATACGACGCGATCCTGAAGCGATATCAAAAGAAATACAAAGGCACCTGTTACCGGCTGAAAAAGAACGGGCTCCTGCCGGATGATACGCCGCAAAGAAATAAATATGAGACGGTCGAACAGTAACAACGCCGCGGCGTTCCTCCTCCCCTACGCGTTATGCACGTTCGGGCTGCAGGCCGTGATCGGCTTCACCGCAAGCTTTCAAACGGAATTTTACAACAAGGCGTTCGCGGCGATCGACAGCCGGATCATCACGCGCTGCGCGATCATCCTTGCCGCGGCGAAGCTGATCAGCTGCCTGTTGGATCCCGTGATCGGCATGCAGATGGACCGTTCCGCCGGGAAGGGCCGGTCGCTGTTTTTCTGGCTGCGCGGCAGCGTCGCGCCGCTGGCGATCCTGACGGTTCTGCTGTTTATCCGCCTGCCCTTTGAGCGCTTCGGCGGGAAGCCGCTGATGTACGCGTACATCACCTTTTCCGCCGTCTTGTGGAATATCGCGATGAGCTGTACGGAGATCCCGCTGCAGTCGATGATCTCCTATCTCTCCGAGACCCGAAAGGACGGAAAACGGCTGACGTTTCTGACGAACATCATGAAAACCATCGGGCTGGGCGCGCCGCCGATCCTTGTAACGGTCATCATGCTCGTCACAGACCGGATAAGAGGCGAAGGCGGCACGTCAGAGACGGGATACTACCTGATCAACGTTCTAACCGTGACCGCGATCGGCCTGCTGCTTTCCCTGCCGATGCTCACGCGGGACCGCCAGTCTGACCGAAACGCGTCGGTGGAACGGCAAAGCACGGTTTCCCTGCGGCAGATGATCGACGTGATCCGGAGCAATAAGTACATCCTGATCGTATTCTTCATCAATGTGCTCGGTTTCGCAAGGGATCTGTCGAATGTGATCATGCTCCAGGCGAACGGCGCCCTGGTCGGCAAAATTACGCTGTTCGGCAGGACGATGGATACGACAACGAGCGCGACGTGGATCCCGTTTGTTTTCGGAAACGTCACGTCGGTCATCGCTCTGTTTGCCGTCCCCGCTATCAATAAAAAACTGAAGGAAAAAAAGACCTATCTTCTGTTCTCCGGCGCGTTTTTCATCTTCAGCGTCGCGGCATGGCTATTCTATATCCTGCAGCCGGAAGGCAGCCCGTTCAGATCCGGCAACGGCGCGATGCATATGCTGATGGTGATGTCCGGGATCGGTTCCTTCCTCATGGGGGCAAACGAATTCATTCCGCTTGCCATGACGGCGGATATCGCGTCGTTTGAGGAACAAAAAACAACGCAGAGCAATCCGTCCGTCCCGTACGCAGTCCTGACGATGTCCATCAAGATCGGCGTCGCGCTCGGCGTGATCCTCGGTCTGCTTCTGGTCGGGCGAAGCGGCTACAATCAGGTGGTTTATGAGACGGGAGCCGTCACGATCAAAATGCAGAACAGCATTATGTTCGCGTTCATGCTCATTCCCGGCATCTCCGCGCTTCTCAGCGCCGTGCCCGTCCTGTTTTACGATTTAAACGAGCCCGCAGAAACACGCCGCGAGCCGATCGCCGCGCAATAAAATCTGACCGGGCGTTTCGCTCCTTTGTTTTCCCCGGAACGCGGATCCCGGAGCGCGCGCCGCCGTCATAAACGACATTTGCTGTAATGAAAAAGAGCCGCACGGGCTCTTTTTCTGTTATACGCTTTTGTAAACTTGTGTTTATATAAGAGATTTTCTGCTGTTACGAATGAAATGCTCAGAGCTCGCTCTCCAGCTTCGCGGAGAAACGCAGGATCAGCCGTGCCTCTCTGGCGGTCAGCTTGCCGCTGCCGTCGAGGTCGCAGTTTTTGAACGCCTGTCCGGTCAGCGTCTCGAGCCG
>ONWP01000025.1 GCA_900321595.1 uncultured Eubacteriales bacterium | reverse complement strand
GCGCGTTGCCTGAACGGAAGCAGCGCGCCCTATTCGTATGTAGTTTTCGCGTTGTCAGGACGCCTTGTTGAGAACGACGTCTCCGAAGACGGTCGTTTCGGTCGTGTAGCCGCCGGTGATAACAGCCTCGGGCTTGACGTAGTTGTCGTTCCGGTGGACGAATACGAACACTCTCGCGTCGATCAGATGCTGCGAGGCGTCCTCACGGTCAAAGGCCAGCACGCCGGCGTTCAGGTCGATACGCTGCTTCTCGGTCGTCAGCAGGTTCTCCCATTTGTTCTCGGCGATATCCGCCGGGACCCGGTCAAACTGCGCCGCGCTGACTGATGTGATGTAAGACGCGTTCGCCTTGTCCTTGTCGTTGATCAGCGCCGTGGACTGGTACAGATACATCGGCGTGCCGCCGGTGCCGTAGTTGAGATCCCGGTCGCTGCAGAGCGTGTACTTGCGCTTGTCGATCGTCAGACGCTTTTCGGGGTTTTCGCCGACATAGACGTACAGATCCTTGACCGCGCTCTCCATATAATACTTTGTTCTCCTGGTGTTGACGTAATCGGGATTGTAATGGTGGTAGCCGATGTAAACGTGCGCGTCAGTCGGCGCGCCGGCGTTCAGGTTCAGCGGCAGACAGACGGTCGCGCCCTGTGTCAGCAGGTCCTTCATGGCAGCCATCTCCGAATCGCCCGTGCCGACGAAGAAGCTGTCTATGCCCGTGAGCGTCGCGTTCGTTTTCAGATGGTAATACAGGCTCTCGCTCGTGTCTCCGAACGGGATCGCGTATTCCGCGGGCGCCGTCACGTTGCCGTAGAAGTCCTTCTGCGCCTCTTTGTCGCCGCCGGTGACCGTCAGCATCGTGGACATGCCCGGCTCGAAGATCTTGTCAGAGACCTGAATCTCCGTGATCGGATCGCCTGTGGAGCTGCCGCCGGAGCTGAACGTCGCGTACAGGTAGAACTGCTTCCCGTTCGGCGAGGTGATCGGAACGGGCTCCTTAGACGTTACGCATTCGACAAGCGTGTATTTCGCGCCGTTTACCGTCAGCGTTTCAGACGGTTTCACGCCGTTCTGCGCCTCGAGTCGGAGAAGACCGTGGATCGCCTTTGCCGGATTATCGGTATAGGTCACGCCGAGATACGCCGCCTCGGCGTCCGCGTCGATCGAACCGACGCTCAGATCCTTGTTGTACGGGTCGCGGATCGTCCTGTCATACCACGCATTGCCGGGCATACGCGCAAGGCTTTGGTTGATGATCTCCATCGAGGAGCCGACCAGCGGAATATAACAGGTTTCGTTTGACAAGGTGTCGTTCGCTTCGCGCTCCAGCTCTTCCCATTTCTTTTCTGGGACATAGATGCCCGTTCGGATCGAAGCGATATACTTTCCTCTGACGGGAGCGGGCCGGTTGATATAGAGATAAACCGTAGAGCAGGCGCTGCTCTTTTCGCTGTAGAAATAAGCCAGATTCAGCGGTTTTGTTTCGTAGGGGAATTTCACATCCTGAACGGAAGCGTAGCCCTCGGGCCCTTTTTCGCCGGTAAGAACAAGGTCCTGCGGCGTCAGGGGCGTATAGCCCTTCTTGTAACCGCAGCCGAAAAGCAAGCGGGGCTGACTCAGAACATATTTCCAGCTGACGCCCGGGATCACGTTATCCACGTAATTGTCACTGCAGTCGACGACTCTGGGGTCAAGCTTCTCTCCCGAGGATACGGTGAAATCATCGTAGTTGTTCACTTCAAAGTGAAGCAGGCTGCGTCCGTCCTTGCTCGGGTCGGTCTGATACTGAAGGTATCGGGCCAGCGTCTTTTCTCCCTGCATGAATACGTTCGTGATCCCGTAGCCCGTCTGCGCGTAATTCGACTCCATGTATCCGGTGTAAGCCGTGAGCGTCGTCATGAAGAACTTCGCAGACGGCGTGCCCGCGTAAAACTGCACGTCGTAAAGCGCGCGTTTCGGATTAAAGGTTGTGGTATAACAGAGATACGTCTTAATATTCTCGGGACTGAAGCGGCCGGTCTGCGGCAGCGAATAATCTCTGCCCTTTGTGAAATCGGCGTCGCCCAACAGCCTGCCGCCGAGGGTTTCGGCGTACGCCGTGAGGGAATGGTTTCCCTCCTTGACATTCAGACCGCTGACGAAATAAAGGCCGGAGATATACTCTGTGCCGGATGTGAATTTCTCAGACGGGGAGAAGAAGACGTATTTCGAGCTGTCCCACTTGTCGAAGTCTTCGCAGGCGTCAAAATTGTACGCCGGTCCCGCGAGATAGGCGACGGGCTCGTATCCCGCTTTCCGCTCGGAGAGCGAATCCGTGACCTGGATATCATCGGCGAGGATCGGCGACCCGGCAAGGGGATCCTTCGAGTAGCAGATCGAATTGCCGAACGAATCAAAGCCGGCCGCGGTGTATTTGACAGTGCCGTATAACAACGCCTGGTTGGTCGATTTGATCTTCGCCATCCGGATATCCGTGACCGCCGCGTTCGGATTCGTCGTGGTCGTGTAGCCGAGATACGCGTAGGCCTTTATTTGTTTTATGCCTTTGCTGTCCGGGTGCGTGACATGCGGCGACAGGTTGACGTCGACAACGTGATAGCCCTGCTGCGTCAGATTGTTTTTCGCGATCGTTTCGCTGTTGTCGCTTGAAAGGTAGACGGACGCGACATAGTTTTGCTGCGTACCGGCGCTTTCGGACGCGGTCCCGGCCTGCGGCGCCGCGGTTTCTTCGACCTCGGCGGTGCCGGCGATCTCGCCTTCGGAAGCGCAGAAAAGATAGATCGCCGGCGCGCTGTCTTTCCTGACGTTCGCGTTCAGATTGGCGGAGTAGAGCTCGTTGAAGTTTTTGACCGCCTTATAACCGGCCGGGTTTTCGGCGTTATTCTTCTGAACGATAAACGGCGCTTTTCCGTCGGCGACGGTGATACGTCTGCCCGCTTCGGTGTTCTGCGTCGAATACAGAGCGTTCCACTGCTTGCCCTCGTAGGCGTTCAGGTCCGCCTTGCCATCGGGGCTGTGGATCAGATCATACCGCAGCAGACCGTTCTTTTCGGGAACGTTGTTGTCTATGATCATATCCATCGTCACGGTCGGAATGCTCGTATAGGTCAGATCGTCGCACTCGGGCTTGAGCAGGTCGTACAGGAACACCACGACCATGATGATGAGCACAACGACCAGCGCGATCTTGCTCACGAGGCCGAAATAAAACGCCACCCTGCCCAGCGCGCAGAAGATGAAGCCGAGCGTCCAGTGCTGACAGCAGTAGAGCGCGATGGTCTCGAACCAGCCGGCCACCAGGAGCGGAAGCTCCATAGCGGCGATAAACCCGCCGGCGATCTTCAAGCCGAACGAAGTCAAATCGGAAATGGCCTCAAGCACCTGGATCGCTCTATTGCGTTTGACAAGGTTTGCCGCCGTGTCCTTCAGATTGGTGTATCGCTGCGCGTCGCCCGTGACGGCGCATTCCTGTTCGAACATCTTTTGGTCCACGCCTGACCACACGGAGATCGCGTCGGTCTGGTCGTACTCCCGGCAGATATCCTTCGCCTTGGAGACAGACTCCGCGAATTCTTTATCCGCACCGGAAAGATCCTTCAGATAGCATGCGCAGGTCTGGATGCCCGTCATCTGCGCGGCGACGATCTGGCCGAAGGTCATTGCCGCGACCAGCGGATACAGATTTCGCAGCTCCGCCTTGTTGCCGAGTGTCAGGCTTCCTGTTTCGACCAGCCAGTCGCCCAGCGCGGTCTCGTCGTCGAAGCGATACTGATTCAGCGCGTCATGCGCGACGATATAGAGGACGTCCGCGCCGTGGTCGTTCATCTCCTCGTCGGACAGGCCCTCCGGGCTGAGCACCGAGATGTCGCCGCCCGCGGCGTTGAGACGCGCCATACCGTTGCGGTAATGCGTCGCGAAGTCATGCGCCACGTCAACGAGCATTTCCGCGCCCGAAAGATAATCCTTATCGAGCTGAGCGAACGGGTCCTTACCGGCTTCGACGCCGTCCTCATCGTCGCTTCCGACGTCGAGAATGTCCTTGTAATTGTATACCCGGCTCGCCCAGTTGTCATCGGCGCCGTCTGATACACCCATCGCGAGCATATTGTATGACGTTGTGGTGACGACAGCCGCGGTCTGCAGGAACAGCTTCTTCAGCATCGACTTGTCGAGTGAATCGCTGATATAATAATCGCCGAGCTTCATGCCGAGCTCCGGTATATCAAAGAGATTGAGGTATGAAAGCGCGGTCTTCGCGTTAAAGCTGCCGCTGCTGACTTTTTCTCTGAATTCTTTGATCAGCTTATACTCGTCTTCGATCATCGAAGCGACGCCGGGGAACTGCCGTTCGACAAGCTCTTCGTAGTTGACAGTGCTGAAGCCCGACGTCATCTGCATCATGCGCACGTCGGTGATCGCCGCGCTTTCGTCCTCGGTCGTCGTGTAGCCGATAACGACCGCTTCATACCCCGTGCCCTCGTTCAGATTGCCGTCAACGGGAATGAAACCGTCAGCCTTGCAGGCGTTCGTCGCCGCCTCGACGGTTTTTCCCTGATATAAGCGCACCTCGCCGACGTACTGCGTCGCCGGCTTGTCGTTATCCAGCGTGCTTCCGATCAGCTGAAAATGCGCCAGGAAGCATACGACAAGGGCAAGCGCGACGGCCAGCGGCGCGAACAGCCAGCGGTAAGGCCGCTTACTCAGCAGATTTCGCTGATTGTTCATCTGTTGTTCCATCGTTTTTCCTGCCCCCTTTTCTGTGCTTTCTGTAATACAAAAGTCCGATCGTTCCCGCGATAATGACCACGCCGAACAGGATGATGAATAAGGACGCGTTTCGCGAGATCATCGAGGCGAACAGCGGTGTGGCGACCTCTTTGGTGTTCGTCATCGAAAGCCCGCGTCCGGCTTCGTCCGCGTGAAGGAATTTATCCACCTGGAACTGACTTAAGTTCTTGCCGACTGTCGCGGCGCTGCCGGACGTGGAGCTGATCCCGATATCGGCGCCGTCGGCCAGACCGCCGCTGTACAGCTTGGCGGAGGAAAAGCTTCCGTTCTGCAGGCAGAGGTTGTTCTTTTTTCCGTCGGCTGTGTTGTCAAAGATCCGCACAACTCCCGCGACGTCGATATCGCGCATGGAATCCACGTAGACGCCGCCGCCGTGCTTGCCGCGCGCCTCGTTCTGCATGATCCTGCTGTCGATCAGATAAACGAAGTGAGACTCCGCGTATATGCCGCCGCCTGTGCCGCCTACGTTGGTCCTGATGATCGAATCGCGGATGACGGTCTTGTTCGTTTCGTCCGTATCGCCGCCGTTATCGCAGATATAGAGCCCTCCGCCCTGTTTCTGGGCGGTGTTTGTCAGCAGCTCGCAGTTGTCGAGCGTGATGACGGCGCCGCCGACTCTGTCTGTAAGCAGGCCTATGCCGCCGCCGCTGTTTTTGCTCGAACAGTGCATGCATGTCACTTCTTTGAGCTTCAGATTGGCTCCCGGCATACCGTAGAGCCCACCGCCGTACGTTTTCGCGGCGCATTCGCTCAGGATCGCCTTGTCGATCTCGACCGGCTCCGTGGAGTAGATGTATACGCCGCCGCCGTTATCAGCGCTGCATTCATCGCATTTGAGGTCGCTGGCCTTGAAGCTCGTTTTTCCTGTCACCACGAGCGCTCCGCCGGCGCTCGCGCTGCACTTATAGAAGGCGCAGTTGTCGAACACGTCCGCCTTCAGCGATTTTGCGTCGTTGCCGATGAAGAACGCGCCGCCGCTTTGCGCCTTGCACAGATCGACGATCAGGTTCTTCACGCTCGGGGCGGTTTCGCCCGTGACGGCAACCGCGCCGCCGCGATTCCCGGCTGTGCAGTAGATGAACCGCGTGCCGTCAAGCGACAGCTTGCCCTCGCAGTAGATCGCGCCGCCGTCTTCCGTCGCGGAGCAGTCCGTGAACGTGCATTGCTGCACATTCAGCTCGCCGCCCTTCGGGGCCGGTCCGCAGGGATAGATCCCGCCGCCGGTCAGCGTGTAGGGCGTTTCCGGACTGTCGGGACAGATGTAGGTGACGCCGGTATCGCGATCCGGGTCGGAATCCTTCAGCGTCAGTTTCCCCGACGGCTTGACGCGAAACAGCGAATCCTCCTTGGCGAGGCTCAGAAAGAAGCCGTTGAGATCGACGGTGACCTGCTTCGTGACCTGCAGCGTATCGGATACCATCGCGTTGCCGCCGAGCTTCAGCGTACAGCCGTCGATATTCGCGGCCTTGTTCCATGCGTTGAGTACGGAAGGGAAGACGCTCTCATTGCCTTTGGGATCGATCAGCGTCGTCGGCACGATCCCGCCCAGCGCGTATTCAAAGGTCTCGTCGGAGCTGTTGAACGGATAAGACGACGCGCTGTAGGCTTCGTTGAGGATCAGCTCATCTTCCACGTAGAATTTTACATGACCCTTATGACTGCGAATGGTGAATCCGCCGCCGAAGTCGAGATACAGCCGAAGTGTGAACGGGATCTTGTCGTCGTAGGTAAAGGTCTTTGTGACCGTGCTGCCCTTTGACATTTCATCCTTGATATCCCACTTCTCGTTGCCCTGATAGTCGCCGTCGTACTTGTACGTCAGCTCAAGCTCCGCGTTGTTCCAGCCGGACGCCTTTGATTCGGATGTGATCTCGATCTTATAGACGGTCTTCAGCGCGGTCGCCGCGCCGCCCTCCGCGCGCGCCGTTATACAGCCGGCCATCGCGCCCGACAGGAGCGTCAGGGCGAGCGCGGCTGATAACAGCGTGAAAAACCGGTCGATCACACGACGGTGATTGTTTGAGGTCTGTTTCATAGGAGCCTCCGGATTATGGCTTTTATGCTTTGGCTTTCTTCTTTTTGACGAAGCTGGTCACCAGCACGCCGAGCACGGCGCCCAGCACCAGGCCGCCGAAGCCCCAGATCGCAAACATTCCGCTGCTCATCGCGGTGGCGGTCATGTTGCCGGCCGTTTCGTCGTAGGTTTTCGAGATATTGCTGTGCTGATAGAAAACGTACGCCTTGAATTTTTCATCCGTAAACAAACCCTGGATCGTGTTGTACGCGGAATGCAGCTGGGAGAAATTCCGGTACTTCGTGTCGGCGAGATTCAGCGCGCCCTGCTCGCCGATGAGGTGTACGCTGCCGTTCTTTCCGGCGGCTTCGGGCTTTGTGTCGTATTTGAAGTCTGCCGTTACGGGTTTGCCCGCGGTCGAATTCTTCGAGAAATAGAGCCCCAGCCACTGCTTGCCCTCGTCGGCGCACAGGTCCGCGTCGTTGCCCTGCAGTTTTTTGTTGCCGTTCCAGTCGG
>ONWP01000329.1 GCA_900321595.1 uncultured Eubacteriales bacterium | reverse complement strand
GTCGCGTCGATCCCGTCGAGATGTGTATCCGTGAACATCAGTACGCGGAATTCGCCGTCGCCGGTCTTTTTGATCGTGACGCTTTCGTCGTCCTCTTCCACGATCTGAACGTCGCTGCCGACGGCCTCGATCGAATTGATGTCATATTTGATCGCGTGCGGCAGCTTCGCGTAAGCGACGATCCCGCCGACGATGAGGATAACGCAGAGAACGGATACGATGATGATCGCGATTTTTTTCTTCTTGCTCATTGGAGATCCTCCCGTAATCATTTCTTTTGCTGCGTCGGCCCGTAATTGGCCGCGCCGGTGTAGATGACGTCCTCCGGCGTCGGGTAAAACTTCGGAATGCGCTTGTCTCTCTGATACAGCCTGATATGATCGCCGCGCGGCAGAATGTCCACCACAGCCGGTCCGCGCCAGAAGACCGTGTACGTCTCTTCACGCACCTTCTGTCTGCGCGCCTTTGTCTCGATGGGGAAGCGCTGCTCCGCAACGTCGTCCGGGTTCAGCGAAAACGACGCGATCCCGTGTCTGATTTTCGGCTGCGCGGGCTCGCCGTTAACGGTGTAAGACGCGTCCGCGTTCCAGTCGTAAAGGCGGAACCCCGCCTTGCAGGCTCGTTTTGCCGTCAGACTGATCCTGCCCTCGTCCGGGAGGCGGGACCGCATGTCGAGCGCTTCTGTTTCGAGGTCAAAGGGGATGTTCGCGGTCTGGATGCCGTCCTCTTCGGTGATCGCGTTGTCCCAGATGATCTTCAGCGCCTCCGGGGCGGTGCCGACGCAGCAGCCGGCGATGGAGCGGAACCGCGTCAGCGAGATCGAATTCGGTTCGCTGCCGCCGGTGAAGCCGCCCATCATGCGCTTGTCGATGTCGCGATAGGTGATGCCGTCCGCGTCGGGCAGCGTGTTGTCGCACTGCACGTATCCGGTGTAGCGCACCTGGTTTTCCATGAGCTGATTTCTCGCGAAGCGGTTCAGATCGTCCCAGTACTGCGTATAGCCGCACAGGATCAGCTCGTGCGCGAGCTGGATCATGTCCTTGATGCAGCAGGTCTCGCAGTGTTCCTCCTGCGGCGGATGCCAGCGGGCGTATTCGGGCACCCAACCGAAGTCTGACGACAGAGATCGGACGAAATCGTAGATCCCTTTGCCCTTTTTGATATATTCCTCGTTTTCGGTGAGCCGTCCCAGCCGGACGAGCCCCGCTGCGAACCACGCGGCGGAGTGCACATGCCCGAAAAACTGCATGTCGTAGCTGAAATAGCGCGACGGCCCCAGCACAAAGCCGGCGATCCCCTGCGCCAGATCCAGCGCGTTCTCGTCTCCGGTGAGCTCCCAGCGGCGCACCAGCGCGTGCAGCATCACCGCGTTGCGGATCGGCTGTTCGCCGCGTCCCGTGTGCCGCGTCAGATCTAGCGAGCCGTCCGCCATCACGATGTCATTGGGGAATTCATACAGCGGCTCCGTCTCCGGGTAGTCGCCCGACCAGAAGGTGCGCGTCTTTCGCTCGATCACGAGCGCGCGCATGCCGCGGATGAGCTCCGCGGTGCGTTTTTCGGCCTGCTCGTCGTCTGGAAACTCCTCGGTGATGCGGTTCATCGCGGGGAGAATATAGCCCATCTCGTGGAAGGATGCGTGTACGGTGGGCGTCCAGGGGTACGCCTCGCAGTAGCGAAGGCCGTGTTTGCCCCAAGACTTCATCAAATGCCGCCGAAGCGCCGCCTTTTCCTCCTCGCCGTCGCGCGTGCCGAGGATCTCCATCGCGCAGCAGAGACCGACGTACCAGGAGCCGACCAGCTCGGCGTCATCGACGCGGCAGTGCGCCGCCTCCGCCGGTTTTTTGTTCGGCAGCAGCAGCCAGTAAGGTAATCCGTCGCGGTTCTCGTCGACCATATGCGTGATGTAATGATGCACGAGCCACGCGCTTTCCAGCGGATCAAATCGTTCAAACATCGGAGCGCCTCCTGTTCAATTTAAAATATTATACGCGCGGGAAACAAATTGCAAGCGTTATCTTTTTAACAATCGCGGGATAAAGCAAAGCCCCGGACTGGCCGGGGCTGAAGCGATCAGGGTTATTCTGCCTCGAGGGATCCTTCCGCATTCCGCTTGGCGTTGAGTTCGTCAAGAATGCGCGTGTGCTCCTTGTCGGGCAGGGCGTATTTCAGCGTCGGGAGCGCGGCGAGCACCATGCCGATCGCCGGCGGAATCGAGATCAGGAAGAACATCGCGGCCGCGAATTTGCCGTCGTTGTACTCGATGAAGTTCGCGCCGTTGACCAGCGCGTTGTTCAGCAGCGCCACGTTTTTGTCGGAGAAGCCGACGATCGCGTACACAGCGCCGGAAATGAGCGACGCGATACCGGCGCTCAGCTTCGTGATGAAGCTCTGACCGGAGAAGAACACGCCGTCGGGACGGATGCCGTTGTTGTATTCCTCGTAGTCCACGCAGTCGGCGATCATGACGCTCTGCAGCACGTTCAGCGAACCCATCGAGGCGCCCGCCATGAAGAACAGGACAGACATGATGATCATGCCGACCCAGGTCAGCACGTTGCCGCCCATGATCTTGAACAGGATGAAGATCAGGGCGAAGGGGATCGCGCCGATGAGGGAGAAGAAATTGTACATCTTTTTCTTCTCGAATTTCGTGATGAGCTTCGGCACGAAGAGCGGGAAGACGATCATGCCGCCGAACAGACCGATCACCAGGATCACGACCTTGGCCACGAGCTGGACGTTCAAAGCGCCGTCGATAAAGAGCGTCGCGCCGATATCATTGTTGAAGAAGTAGTACATGACCAGCGTCATGGCGATGATACCGAGCAGCTGGATCGGGCTTCTGAGGATGCCGGAGATGAGGATCTGACGGAAGGGCTTGTTGCCGAACATGATCTGGAAGTTTTCCTTGATCGTGTAGGTCTTCTCGTTCTGCGGGGTGACGCGCTCCTTGACGGAGAAGCCGGCGACCTGGAACAGCGCCGTCGCGAATACCGTCATAACAACGGCGAGCGTGATATACGCCATGCGCAGGGAATGCGCTTCGTCCATGCCTCTGGCTTTCCACATGCCCTGGAAGGCCGGCGCGATCATCGTGAACATCGTGCCGATCATACCGACGTTGGCGACTGCACGGGCGAGCGTGAGCGCCTTCGCGCGGTCGTTCTGATCCTCGGTCATCAGGCTTGTGATGCCCCACAGCGGAATATCGCCGATCGTGTAGGTCATGCCCCAGAGAACATAGGAGATGGCGGCCCAGGCGATGATGAGCGCGGCCTT
>ONWP01000206.1 GCA_900321595.1 uncultured Eubacteriales bacterium | reverse complement strand
GGATCTTCGGCTATACGATCAACGAGAACTATTTCTATACGATGGATCAGCCGAAGGGCGTCTCGAAGGACGATCCCGACGGTCTCTACACCGTGAGCGAGGTGACTTATTACCCCGACGGCGTCGACAAGCCCGGGATCCCCAGAATCGACGTCACGCACTACTATTATTCCGAAAAATACGACGTCTATCTCGAGGACCACGATTTCGGCGATGAGCTCGGCCATTCCGAGCGCGTCTTCGACGACCTGGAAGCGGCGAAGGCCGCCGGCTTCGAGCAGATCAAGGACGAAAACGACAATCTCGTCTGGCTCGAGATGCGCATGTGCGGCTCCTCCGGCAACAACGACGTCGTGATCGGCCCCGACGGGAAGGAATACGTCGAGGCGTGGACGAAGAAGCCGGACGGCAGCTACGGCGACGCCCTCGCGGACATCGAGGAGCTCCCGGGCGCGGAGGACAAGTATCTGTTCGTCATCCGTCAGGATCTGTACGACGTCGAAACGGACAAGCTCACGCGCGTGACCGTTGACGAGTCGTACGATGGCGTATACACCTGGAAGCTCCCCGGCACAGCGTTCTCCTATGAGGGCAGCGGCGGCGAACAGCCCCCCGCGACCGGCGGCGTGCGCGGCGACGCGGACCTCGACGGCAAGGTGCTCGCGAAGGACGCGAGACTCGTCCTGCGCGCCTCGGCGAGACTCGAGACGCTGACCGGACAGGCGTTCGCCAACTGCGACCTCGACGGCAACGGCAAGCTCCTCGCGAGCGAAGCCCGCATGATCCTGCGCTTTTCGGCGAAGCTCGAGAAAGAGATCTGACGATCCTGCAGCGCGAACGGCAGACCCCGCACGGGATCTGCCGTCTTTTTGTGTCTGTCTGACGGGATGCGCGCCGGATCTTTACGTCGCGCCTTCCTCCAGCGCCTTGATGCGCTTCTCGCCCTCGTCGGCCATGGTCTTGAAGGTGTCCACGCTGGCCTTGATGCGCGGCAGCGCCTCCTGCCGGTACGCGCTGATATCATCGAGCGCCTGCAGCGCGTCGCGGAACGCCTGCTGCAGCGTCTCGGCGGAGATGCTCGCCTCGGAGGCCTGCTTCTGCACGGCGGCGCCCTGCTCGCGCAGGAGCGTGCCCGTGGCGGCGATCATGCGCTCGGTCTCGGCGTTGAGCGCCTGCACCTTTTCGAGCACGATCTTCTGATCGTAGAGCGCGCCGGCGACGGTGACGGCCGTGCGCAGCGCCTGTACGGTAACGAGCTTCGCGCGCTCCACGCTGCGGATGAGCTCCCGGTTGTTCCGGCGAATGATCTCCATGGCGATGATGCCCTGCTGATCGACGACCAGCAGCTGCTGGAAATCCTGCACCCGCTGACGCAGGGGGTACAGCACCTCCTCCTGCAGGAAACGGACCTTCTCCGCGTCCGCGTCCTCAGCGGTCATCTGCGAGATCGCCTGCTCCAGCGCGGCGTCCATCTGCTCGCCGATCTCCAGGTTCTGCGCCAGCTGCTTCGTCGTCTGACGCATGGAAAGCTGTTCGAGCTCAAGCGTGGTGTTGTCGTTTTCGAGCGTTTTCTTGCCGCGGTCGAGGCTCGTGATGATCTCGGCGATCTCCGCGTCCGCCGTGCGGTACCGCTCAAAGTAGCGTCTTGCGGGATTGAAGATCTTGCCGAGCTTGCCGGTCTTGAGGAAATCCACCTTCGAGGGATCCAGATCGCGCATCCGGATCGTCAGATCCGTCAGACCCTTGCTGACCTCGCCGGATTCGCCGCCGGCCTTGGTGAACTGATACATCCGCTTCTGCAGGATGGCGTTCTTGCTTTCGCTGCGCTCGAGCGTCTCCATGCCGAACTGCTCAATGGCCGCCACGCAGTCATGGCGCGACTGTACGTCGTCCAGATCCACGTCCAGGAAGTGCCGGACGTTGTCGGAGACCGCGCCCTCGATCTGCGTCAGCTGCTCTTCGCTGGGCTTGCTCTGCGCCTTTACCTCCTCGCGGATCTCTTCTTCCTTCGGTAATTCCAGTGAAAATGCCATATCCGTGACCTCCTTACATATTCGCGTTGAACAGCTGCTTGAGCTGATAAGTGATATCGTCGGTGCCCGCGTTGATGCAGACGCCCTCGTTGATGGAGGAGATCTGCTCGAGCGCGTCGATATTCGCGTTGTAGCCGATGGTGTAGATGGGGATCTGCAGATCCCGCACGATGTCCTCGATATCAGCCAGATCGCGGCCGGTGTTGGTCACGCCGTCGGAGAGCACGAAGATCATGGGCTTCGCGTCGGGCAGCTCGGCCAGCTTGTCCTCCACCATCTTCATCGCCACGCAGACCGCGTTGAACGTCGCTGTGTTGCCGTTGGCGGTCAGATTCTCGACGGTTCCCTTGAACAGCGCCTGCTGGTTGAGCTCGAATTTGTCGATGGGCAGCTCGATCGTCACGTCGCCGCTGTAGGAGACGATGCCGATGTAATTCTGCTCGTTGATATACTGCATGGAGTTGATCAGCGAGGATTTCAGCGTGTTGAGCGGGTCGCCGGCCATGCTGCCGGAGACGTCCGTCACGAAAACGCAGACGATGGGCTTCGTATCCTTGTTCTCCTTGTAGATGGCCTGCGCCTGGATCAGCTCCTCGCCGCTGTATTCGTTCGTCATGGCGGCAAAGCCCTCCGGCGCCTGGTCGAAGCCGTCTGTCTTCGCCAGCTCCCTGCCGTTCTCGGCGCAGAACGCGGCGAACTGCTTCAGAATCTCCTTGGCGTCCGCGCTCGCGCTCTCGAGCACGGCCAGCGGATTGTCATGGGTGTAGCCGAAGGGGATGAAGCGGTAGTTCCTGGAAAGATTCTTGTCGTTGAGATAGTACTGATACTCCAGCACGAACGCGTCGAAGGTGCCCTTCTCCGCCGCGGAGCGCATCTGCGTCGTGGTCATGGCCACGAACGGCACGTTGCGCTGGAAGGCCTGGAAGCCGTCCACCGCCTTGTCGGACAGGATATTGCCCGGCGCGTAGCTGTCCAGCAGCGTCACCAGGAAGTTGAGACCGGTCGCGCTCGTGAAGGGGTTCGTATAGCCCATGATCAGCTTGTCGTCCGCCGTGGCCTGCGCCAGCGCCTTGACCGTCGCCTCGCCGTAGGATTCCGTCAGAATGGAATAGGAGTTATTGCTCAGCACGATGCCGGCGTAGTTTTTGACCAGCGACTCGGCGGCGTAGGTCGTCTCCACGCCCTTGGCGCGCAGCATCTCGACCGAGAGACTGCTCGACGGGGAGATGGCGTCCGGCGTATACTTGCCGGAGGCCGCGTAGTCGACCTGCTGACCGCTGGAAACGGTGCGCAGCCGGATCGAGGCCTTCTTGCCGTTCACGGTCGCGCCGCTGCGGTTGAACTGATTCACCATATCCCGCAGGAAGCCGTCGGTTCCGCTGCCGGTCTTCTCGCTGGAGGAGAAGATCTCGGCGAACGTGTCGGTGGTCTCCTTGACGGCGATGCTGCTGTCCGTCAGCTCGGGCAGCTCCTGATAAGTCGTATCGGAATCGTTGAATTCCACGTTGCTCTTGACCGGCGTGCCGGTCTTGGGCGCGATTTCCGCGACGAATTCGTTCAGGATCGACCGCGCGTCGTCCGGGGAACCGGTCACGTCAGTGCCGCCGCCCGGTTTTTTCAGATTGCGCGTCAACCAGAGGCCGCCGAATACCAGCGCGACAACGGCGGCGATCACACCGATGAGAATTCCGGCTTTTTTCTTTTCCATACAGATCCCTCCCGATCGTTACTTGTAATAACGCAGCTCGTCTGTCAGCTTTGAGATCTCGTCGAGCAGCGCGTCCGCGTCGTCCTCATGTCTTGAGAAGCTGTCTGAGATCTCCATCGTCAGCGTATCCATCTGCAGGATCATCTTTTCGTTGAGCGCAATGGACTGGCGGATGAAGTCCAGATTCCGGTTGTAGAGCTCCAGCTGCTTGGCGCGGATGTCCTCCGGGATGTTGACGTCGCCGTTCGAGCGCAGCCGCTTGTATTCCGCGTCGTCGAACATGCTCAGGCGCTTCGCGATGGAGCGCAGGTTCTCCCCCGCCGTGGTCATGGCCGCGTCGATGACCGCGTTGTAGCGCTCGGCGCTCATGGAGCCGGCCTGCAGCTTTTCATCGACGGCCTGCTTCGCGCGGTCGGCGCTGGTGCGCAGCCTGCGCTGCTGCGCGATGGCGGTGCGGGCAAGATTCCCCACGTAGTCGGAATGAAAGTATTTTTTGATGACGTTCTCAGCCTGCTCCGGGCTCTCAAGCAGCGGCACCGGCGGCGTCTGTCCCGCCGATTTGATAAGCTTGTAGTTGCCGCCGACGAGCGCGGTCCCGAGCCCCAGGCCGCACAGGATGGAGAAGCCGGCCTTCAGGATGCTCGCATCCCATGGTCGCAGCCCCAGGAACCCCTCGGAGTAGAACAGGATCGCTCCCGCGATGATCGCCAGATTCAGCAGGATCATCTTGATGTACCACCGCATGCGAAACACCTCCTTTGACCCGCGAACGCGGTTGTAACAGCCTAATTTATACCAAATAGCATTATACTGTAAATGCCTGGTATTGTCAAGATATCCGGACGCCGGATCGCGCGTTTCGGGCGGCGCGGACGCAAGACAAAGAAAAAGCGAAGCCCGCGGCCCCGCTTCTCTTTTCGGATCCCATGCCGGGATCCGCCGTCATTTCTCTTCGCAGGAGTAGCGCCAGGCGATCTCGTCGCCGGGCGACAGCGTAAACGCGCTGGCGCCGACGTTCGGCATGACGCCGTTCACCTCGTAGATCCACCCGGACCGGGAGCCGCAGTCCTTTTCGTAGAGCTGCGCGATCCCCTCGATATAATAGGTGTTGAAGCCCAGGGAAAAGGTGTACTCCAGCTGGACGTCGTTCGCTTCGCACACACGCGTGAGCACGTCGAACACCGTGTCGCCGTCCGCGAGCTCGACGCGCGTCGGCGCGAGGATCACGCCGTCCTCCGGCACGAAGGGCGCGGCGGCCTTGCGCAGCTTGTCCCGATGGTCAAGGATGTCCGCGCACTCGATCAGGATCGTCACCGAATCCCTTGCCGCGGTCGTCGGCGTCGCCGTCGTCGCGACAGGGCGCGTCGCCGCGGGGCGTGTCGTCGCGTGCCG
>ONWP01000035.1 GCA_900321595.1 uncultured Eubacteriales bacterium | reverse complement strand
TCCGGGGCAGGTGCGGCGCGTGCTGCTGGAGCTGGCGCAGGACGTGGGACACCGGCTGCGCGCGCACGGGCTGATCGCCCGGGGCGTCGAGGTCGGCGTCCGGGACAGCGAGCTGGGCTCCCGGCAGTACCGGATGCGTCTGGACTGGCCGACCCGGCTGCCGGGGGAACTGGCGGGCGCTGCCTTCGGCCTGTTCGACAGCCGCTACGACTGGTTCCGGCCGGTGCGGGCGGTGACGATCCGGGCGGTGGACCTTTTCGACGATCAGGCGCCCCGGCAGCTGGAGCTGTTCGAGGACGTCGAACGCCGGGGCCGGCTGGAGCGCATTCAGGACGCCGTGGAGGACGTGCGCGGCCGGTACGGCAGCGCGGCGCTGACCTACGCGTCGCTGCTGATGGATCTGAAGATGCCCCGCGACGGCCGGGAAAAGGTCCGGATGCCCGGCCTGATGCACGTCTGAGGGGAGAAAGGGGGATGCGGATGATTGGATGACGTACGGGATCCGCAGCGAAAGCTGATCTGCCGCGCGGACGGCTTCACCGGACTGGTGGAGATCCGCGTCCGGGACGGCCGGTACCGGTTCCGGCTGCCGGTGGGGTACACGATGGAATACCGCAAGGGCGTTTACGTGACGTGCCTGACGCGGAAAAATGAAAGGCTGTTCGTCTACGAGCACTACGCGGACGAGCTGTAAATAACGGAGCCGCGAGACGGCCTGCGCATGATGGATGACCATCGTGCCGGGTCGTCTTTTTTTGTTTGTAAAAATATAAATGCCTGATTTGCAATAGGGCAGGTTGACCGCGCGTCCGGCCGGGGAGGACTTTCCCCGGCCATGCGCCGCCGTGCCCTGTTGCAGCCGTCGACCTGTCCGCTTCGGGCGGAAAGGTCGACAATATGAAGATGATCACGTACACATTCGCGGACGGGACGCGCGCAGCCGTCGCCGTGGAGGACGCGCTGTATGAGCGGTATCAGGCGCTCAGACGGCAGGAGGAAAATCTGGCGCGCCGGGAGCGTTACCACCGGAACCATTCGCTCGACGCGACGCCGGTCGAGCTGCCGGATCCGGGCAGGAGCGCTTTTGACCGCCTGGCGCTGGCGGAGGATCGCGCCGCGCTGGCGGCGGGTCTGGCGCGTCTGTCGGAGACGCAGGCGCGGCGGCTGACGCTGCTGGCGCAGGGGCTGACCTGCGCCGGGATCGCCCGGCTGGAGGGCTGCGACGCGTCGAGCGTCCGGGAGTCCGTGGAGGCCGCGCGCAAAAAAATGCGGAAATATCTGGCGGAACACCCCCTCGAATGATCCCGGAAATCTCCGATATACGGCGGGAGCATCCGCCGGAAAGGAGAAACGGACAATGACACAGACATTCGTGGGGGATCTCATCGAGATTTTCGCCGACCCGTCGGCCGTCGAGGACTACGAGCGGATCGACAACTGCTGCGCGGAGTGCCTCGGCCGGGCGCGGAAGCTGGCGATCGGCAGGCTGGTGCGTCTGGCGGTGGAGCGGGAGCTCAACGACCTGCAGCGGGAGGTCTTCCTGGCGTGCGCCATGGGCGAGACGGTCGCGAGCGTCTCCAGACGGCTGAACCTGAGCTACAAGGCCGCCTATGAGGCGTACCGCAGGGCGCGGCTGATCCTGCGGGACAAGCTGGAGTACGCGGTGCTCTACAACGAGATCGCCGGAACGGTTTCCGGTAAATGAAAGGGAGGAACAGAATATGAAGGAATGGCTTGCCTGCGACGTGAGCGAGTATCAGGGCGTGATCGACTTCGCCCGGCTGAAAAGCCACGCCGACGCGGTGATCCTGCGCCTGGGCTACATCGGCAACAGCGAGTGCTGCCTTGACGAAATGTGGGCGCGCAATGTCGCGGAATGCGAGAAGCACGAGATCCCGTGGGGCGTGTACGTGTACACCTACGTGAAGACGCCGGAGCGGATGCGGACCTGCGCCGACTGGGTCGTCCGGCAGCTTGCCGGGCACAGACCGACGCTGCCGGTCTATCTGGATATCGAGGAGAGCGGCGTAGTGAGCGGCGGCAACGCGAATACGCTCGCCATGGCGAAGGCCTTCTGCGGCGCGCTCGCGTCCGCCGGGTTCGCGCCGGGGATCTACTCGTCGACCTGGTGGTACGAGACGTACCTGAACGACCCGTGGTACGATACGGTCTCGCTGTGGGTCGCGGACTGGTCGAGCGAATGCGGCCGGCAGGGCGCGGATCTCTGGCAGTACACGAGCCGGGGCCGCCTGCCCGGGATCGACGGGTACGTCGACCTGAACCGGCTGTATCTTTCGCCCGTGCCCGGCGACGCGGACGGAGACGGCGCGGTCACGGCGCGGGACGCGCGGCTTGCCCTGCGCGCGAGCGCGCGTCTTGAGACGCTTTCCCCGGCGGAAAAAGCGCGCCTCGACGCGGACGGGGACGGCGTCCTCACCGCCCGGGACGCCAGACGCATCCTGCGCCGCAGCGCCGGACTGGAGGAGGACGCGTGAGGGCGGGCGAGCCCCTGCGCCGCTTGTTCGGCGCGGTATGCGCGCTGTTCGGGACGTTTTTCGGCGGCTTCGACGGGCTTCTGAACGCGCTCCTCTGCTTCATGGCGGCGGACGTTGCTGCAGGC
>ONWP01000084.1 GCA_900321595.1 uncultured Eubacteriales bacterium | reverse complement strand
GTGCGCTGATTCATCAGGATGAAGCCCAGGATGGATTCGTCCGCGGTGACGCTGGTGACGCCGGTGTAGATGTACACGTCGTCGTCGATGGCCAGATAGCTGGCGCCCTGGGTGGTCTTCTTCACGCCGGTCTGGCCGAACAGGCTGTTCCAGAAGCCGCCGTTATAGGTGCCGAAGTAGTTGTACTGATCCACCAGCAGCTGCGCGTCGTACACCTGATCGATCCAGGTGATGTCGGTGCCGTCCGACGCCTTGCCGCCCTTGACCTCTTCCGTGGTGTAGTAGGTCTGGTCGCCCGTGACGGCGTTGACCATGATGATGCCCTTCACGTCCCGGCCGCCGACCAGACCGATGCGCATGCCGATGTCCTCGATGATCCAGTAGGGCGTGCCGTTGTCGTCGGCCTCAAAGGAGATGTTGCCGATGATCGTCGTGGGGTGCTTGAAGCGCACGATGCGCTTGAGGTGCTTGTGGAAGTGCTCGGTGGGGGAGTACTTGATGTATTCGTCGGTGTTCTGCTCGGGGGATACGAAGTGGAACTCGGTATCCTGCGTGTTCATGTTCACGATCACGTAGCCCGGGAAGCCGGCGCGCGTGTTGTTGAGCCACTTGAAGACGTTGCCGTACTTGAGGGGATACACGCGGCAGGGGCTGCCCTTGTAGTTGATCTGGGTGGAGTACTCCGTCGCGATGTCGAACTGGCTCTCCAACCCGATGCTCGCCAGATCGCCCAGCACCTTGTCCGCCAGCTTTTCGGAGGCGTCGGCGTCGATCATGGAGACGTTCGTGAAGTCCTGCGTGGAGTTGATGACCGTCACGCTGGAGGCGAAGTCGGTCTCATTGTTCACGTCGAGCAGCGCCGAGTAGGACGCCGCGCGGAAGAACACGCTCGAAATCAGGAAGCCCACCAGCAGTACGGCGCCCAGCGCGGCCGCGATGATGAGTGGGACGCGGGCGCGCCGCTTGACGTAGGGCACATACTCCGGCTTGAAGATCGCCTTGCTGGTCAGCGCGGAGGCCGCCACGTACATGGCGAGCACCGCCGCCCAGAAGATGTAGAAGTCGTAGGATTTGAAGTTCATGGGGGGCAGCATGAAATAGTAGAGGATGCCGCCGCCGATCAGGGTGATCAGCAGGCTGATCACGATCTTGACGCCGGCTCGATCCGGCGGGATGACGACCTCCTTGGTGCGGGTGGCCTTGCCGCCGGCAGCGCTGCCGGATTTCTTGCTGAAATCGACTTTGATGGGTTCGCTCATGGTTTCATCTCCGTTGCTGTCTGAATATTATACTCTAAACTATTATAACGCATGTTCGCCCGGTATTCAAGAGCAATTTACTGCGCCTGATCCTCCGGCCGCGTCAGCTTCCACTGATCGATGTTTTTGAAGCAGTTGTTGTAGTCGGCGTCCGCCGCCGGGGTGATGACGGACGTGTACTCCAGCGCGCCCATGCGGTAGACCAGCGGCACGAAGGGCATGTTCTGCAGGAACGCGTTCATGAACGCCTCCATCGCGATCTTGCCGGACGCCAGCTGTTCATAGGCGATGAGCGTCGTGTCCGTCTGGTTGACGCCGTAGAAGACGCCGGCCTGATACGGCACCGCCAGATCCATGTCGGCAGGGAGCTTCGTCTCGCCGATGTACAGGTCGTAGTTGCCGCCAGTCACAGCCGCCGTATAGTCCTCCCAGGTCAGCTCCTCCACCGTCACGCGCAGATTCAGCTTGCGCAGGTCGCCCGCGATCGCGTTCGCGGCGTTGACCTTGAAGTTGTTGCCGGTGTAGACGATCAGCCGCAGACCGACGTTTCCGGAGACGCCGGCCGTGTCGAGCAGCTCCTGCGAGCGGGACAGATCCAGCGAGAGCGCGCCGGTATCATAGCCGCTGTCCACGAGCACGTGCCACTCCGGGTGGAACGGCGTGACGGCGGGAGACGCGCAGCCCTTGAACGCGCCGGACGCGAGCGCGCGGCGGTTCACGGCGTAATAGACGGCCTGCCGCACATACGCGGAGGACATCATGGCGCTGCTGCCGTTGAGCCCCAAATACACTAAATTCGGCATGTTGGTCTTCGCGGAGCCGGTGCTCGCCTGCGAGAAGCTGCCGCTGGCCAGGTCGTCCCAGTAGGCGTCGATCTGCCCGAGCTCCAGCGTGTGCAGAAGCGTGGAGTCGTCGCCCAGCTGCACCAGATCGATGCGGCTGATGTTGACGCTCGACACGCGGCAGTAGGGGTTGACGGTCATGCTGCGTCTGCCGTCGCTGCGGTCGTACCGGAACAGGCCGGTGCCCACAGGGACGCTCTCATCCTTTTCCGCGCTGCCGTTCTTGACGATGGGAAAGGTCAGACAGTCCGCCGCGTTCGTGAACTTGCCGTCGAGCGTGAAGACGACGGTGGTGTTGTCGGCGCGCTTCGCCGCCGTGATGTGCGTCAGCTCGTTTTTATAGGCGGCGGATTCCTTCGCCTTTTCGAAGGAGTACAGCACGTCCTGCGCCGAGATCTGCGTGCCGTCGGAAAACGCGGCGTTCATATCCAGCTTCACGGTCATGGTCTTGTTTTCGGTCGTGTAGGATTCCGCGGCCGCGGGACGCGCCAGACACGCGTCGTCCGTGCGGAACAGCGGCTCATACACAAGGCTGATGAGCGCGCGGTTGGCGTTGGTCTTCGACGTGAAGGGGTTCAGCGTGTCCTCCACGTCGATGGGCAGCCGCAGCGTGTCGGTGCCCACGGTGACGCTGGTCTGATAGCTCTGGGTGTCGCCCTCGACGGTGCGGTACCGGGGGCCGCAGCCCGCGAAAAGCGCGGCGGTCAGCGCGAGGACCAGCAGCGCCGCTGTGAGCCGTCTGTGATATTTCATCGGATCTCCACCGCCTCTGCATTCGTCGTTTTGCCGGTCGCGTCGTCCACCGTGAAGACGCAGCCGTTCAGCTTGCAGGGTCCGTCCGCCGTGCGGAACCGCTCCTGCAGATTGTCGCGCATCCGGGCGATGACGACGTCCGCCGCCACGCCGAGGATGGAGTGCTCCGGGCCGGTCATGCCCAGATCCGTGATGTACCCGGTGCCGCCGGGCAGCACGCGCGCGTCGGAGGTCTGCACGTGGGTGTGCGTGCCGAAAACCGCCGTCACGCGTCCGTCGAGGTAGTGCGCCAGCGCCAGCTTCTCGCTGGTGGCCTCCGCGTGGAAGTCCACCAGACGGATCCGGCAGTCCTGCGTCCGCTCCAGCAGACGGTCCGCCGCGTCGAAGGGGTTGTCGCCGCCGGTCAGGTACATCGTGCCGATCAGATTGATCACGGCGATCCTGTGCCGGCCCTTGTGAAAGACGTAAAGGCCGCTTCCCGGGGCGCGCGCGCCGTAGTTGTCCGGCCGCAGCAGCGGGGTATAGCCGTCCTCGAACCGGTCGTAGACCTCCCTGCGGCGCAGCCCGTGGTTTCCGGTCGTCACCACGTCGGCGCCGGCGTTGAGGATGCTGTCGAGGCTCTGCGGGGTGATCCCGTTGCCCTCGGCGCTGTTTTCCCCGTTGACAACGCACAGGTCGACGCCGTAGAACTTCTTCAGACCGGGAAGCCGTCTGCGCAGCATCTCGCAGCCGGGCGCGCCGACCACGTCGCCGATGGCGAGGATATTCATGTCTGGCATGTCCTTTCTTTTGAAAAAACGGGCAGAGGAGGTCGTCCAGTGCCCGTAAATCGTTTTGTTGCGGCGATTATTTCGCGTACTCTGTCGCTCTGCTCTCGCGGATGATGTTGACCTTGATCTGGCCGGGGTATTCCATCTCGTCCTCGATGCGCTTGACGATGTCTCTGGCGAGGATCACCATGCGGTCGTCGGAGATGACCTCCGGCTTGACAACGATGCGCACCTCGCGGCCGGCCTGGATCGCGTAGGACTTGTCGACGCCGGGGAAGCTCTTGGCGATCTCCTCGAGCTTTTCAAGCCGCTTGATGTAGTTCTGGACGTTCTCGCGGCGGGCGCCGGGACGCGACGCGCTGATGGCGTCTGCCGCCTGGACGAGGCAGGCCACGATGGTTCTGGGCTCCACGTCGCCGTGATGCGCCGCGATGGCGTGCACGACGGCCTCGGACTCCCGGTACTTCTTGGCGTATTCCACACCCAGGGAGACGTGCGTGCCGTCCATCTGGCGGTCGAGCGCCTTGCCGATGTCGTGCAGCAGACCCGCGCGGCGGGCTGTCTTCACGTCGGCGCCGATCTCGGCGGCCATAAGTCCGGCGAGGTAGGAGACCTCCAGCGAGTGGCTCAGCACGTTCTGGCCGTAGCTGGTGCGGTACTTCAGGCTGCCCAGCAGCTTGACCAGTTCGCCGTTGAGACCGCTGACGCCGGCGTCGAGCACGGCGCGCTCACCGGCCTGCTTGATGGCGGTGTTGACCTCTTTCTTGGCCTTTTCGTACATCTCCTCGATGCGCGCCGGATGGATCCGGCCGTCGCTGATGAGCTTTTCGATGGTGACGCGGGCGATCTCACGCCGCACGGGGTCGAAGCTGGACACGGTGATCGTCTCGAGCGCGCGGATGTTGCGGCCCTCGCGGCCGATGATGCGGCCCTTCATCTCGTCGCCGGGCAGATCCACGACGGATACGGTGGCCTCGGCGGTATTCTCGGCGGCGCAGCGCTGGATGGCCGTTGTGATGATCTCCTTCGCCATGGCGTCCGCGTCGTCCTTGACCTGCTGCTCGTAATCGCGCAGCCGCAGCGCCTTCTCGCGGTCGAGCGTGGCGTCGAGCTGTTCGAGCAGGTATGCCTTCGCCTCCTCCGTCGAATAGCCGGCGATCTCCTCGAGCCGGGTCAGCTGGCTCTGGCGCAGCGCTTCGATCTCCTCGAGCTTTTTATCCGCCGTCTTATGCTTTTTGTTGAGCTGTTCGTCCTTTTTGTCGAGCGCGTCCGTCTTCTTGTCGAGCGTTTCCTCCTTCTGAACCAGACGCTTTTCCTGCTTTGAGAGCTCCTGTCTGCGGTCGCGAACCTCGCGTTCGAGCTCGCTGCGCCGTCTGTGGATATCCTCCTTAGCCTCCAGAACGGCCTCCTTCTTTTTCTGTTCGCCCTCGGAAATGGCCTGAGAGACGATGCGCTTCGCTTCGTCCTCCGCCGAGCCGATGGCGGCTTCCGCAACACGTTTGCGGTGCGCGATGCCCGCGACGTATCCCACAACGCCGAAGATCACCGCTGCGGCCGCGATCAG
>ONWP01000091.1 GCA_900321595.1 uncultured Eubacteriales bacterium | reverse complement strand
GAGGCCGTCCGGGCGATCACCGGCGCGTTCGTGCGCCGCCTGTGCGAAAAAACGGAAAAACCGGCCGCCGAGCTGCGCGTCGCGGTGGGACACGACTGCCGCACGAGCGCGGACCGTCTTCGCGCGTGCGTGCTCTCGGCGCTCGTCGACGCGGGCGTGAACGCGTTTGACTGCGGGCTCTCTTCCACGCCCGCCATGTTCATGGCCGTGATCGAAAACGGTCTCGACGCCTCGATCCAGCTCACGGCAAGCCATATGCCGCAGGATCGCAACGGTCTCAAATTCTTTGACAAAAACGGCGGCTTTGACGGCGGCGAGATCACAGAGATCCTCGCGCGCGCCGAAACAGAGCCCTTCCCGCGCGCCGAAGCGCCCGGCAGACGCGATCCGCTCGACTTTATGCCGGTCTACTGCGCAGGCCTGCGGGAGAAGATCCGCGCGGAGGTCGGCGGCGACCTGCCTCTTGCCGGACTGCATATCGTCGTGGACGCCGGCAACGGCGTGGGCGGCTTTTTCGCGACCGAGGTGCTCGCGAAGCTCGGCGCGGACATATCCGGCTCCGTGCTGCTCGAGCCCGACGGGACGTTCCCCGTACATATCCCGAATCCGGAAAACGCCGACGCCATGGCGTGCGTTCGCCGCGCCGTTTCGGACGCGAAGGCCGATCTGGGACTTATTTTTGACACCGACGTGGACCGGGCGGCCTGCGTGGACGCGAGCGGCGAGGAGATCGGCCGGGACGCGCTCATCGCGCTGTCCGCGGTCGTGGCGTGCGGCGGCAGACGCGGCTGCACGATCGTGACCGACTCCGTCACCACCGACGGTCTGCGCGTCTTTCTGGAGACGCAGCTGGGCGCGCGGCAGTACCGCTACCGCCGGGGCTACAAGAACGTCATCGACAAGGCGCGCGAGCTGTGCGCCGAGGGGATCGACTGTCCCCTCGCCATCGAGACCAGCGGTCACGCGGCGCTGCGCGAGAACTACTTCCTCGACGACGGCGCGTACCTCATGACGCGCATCACGGCGCTGGCGGCCAACCTGCGGCGCGAGGGCAAAACGGTCGGCGACCTGATCGCGGCCATGCCGCGGCCCGCCGAGGAGGCGGAAAAGCGCTACCGGATCGCCGGCGACGATTTCGGCGCGTACGGCGACGCGGTCATCGCGTCCCTCGCGGAATACGCCGAAACGCAGCCCGGCTGGACGATCTGCGACGACAACCGGGAGGGCATCCGCGTCCGGCTCGACGCCGATCACGGCGACGGATGGCTCCTGCTGCGCAAATCCGTCCACGACCCCGTGCTGCCCTTCAACTGCGCCAGCCGCGTAAAGGGCGGCTGCGCGCTGATCCTCTCCCGGTTCAACGCATTCATCGAACAGTTTGACCGCCTTTCATAATACAGCACAGTTCCACACTGAAAGGAGCAAATACCCTTGGAAAAAATCCTCTCGGCGCTGCGCCGCTTCTTTGCCCTCATCCTGGCGTTTTTCGCCTCTCTGCCCGGTTTCTCCAGACTCAAGCCCGCGGAAACGCAGCCGGAACCCGACGTGGGCATCCGCAACGTCATCTTCATGATCGGAGACGGCATGGGCTTTTTGCACCTTGAAAAAACGAAACAGGAGCGCGGCATCACCCTGACGATGGATACGTTCCCCGTTCAGGGCGCGTCCCGCACCCGCTCCGCGTCCAGCGATATCACCGACTCCGCCGCCGGCGCCACGGCGCTGTCGTGCGGCGTACGCACAAAAAACAGCGCCGTCGGCGTGTATATAGACGATCTGACGGCGCAGTACTCCTATCCGAAGAGCATCACCGAGGCCTGCCATGAGAACGGCATGCGCGTCGGCATCGTCACGACCGACGAGGTCTACGGCGCGACGCCCGCCGGCTTCGCCGTCCACACCGATGACCGCGACAATAAGACGGAGATCGTCGAAAAAGAGCTGCTGACGCCCTTCGACCTGATCTGGGGCGACGAGACCGGCCGGACCGACCGCGAAAGCGTTGAGGCCGCGGGCTTCACCATGATCGAATCACTCGACGAGATGAACGCGCTGGAGCCCGGCGAACGTTCCTTCGGCCTGTTCGCGCATAAGACGTGGCATTTGGCAGACTGGTACGCCGACCCCGAAAACGAGGCGGAGAATACGCCGCGGCTCGATCAGATGGCGGTCAAGGCCGCGGATCTGCTGAGCCGCTCCGCCGGCAAAAACGGCTTCTTCCTGATGGTCGAGGGCGCGCACATCGACAAGCGCTCCCACGACAACGACGACGCGGAGATGTGCGAGGCGCTGGAAGAGTTTGATATCACGATCAGAAAAATGCTCGAATTCGCCAAAGCCGACGGACACACGCTCGTCATCGTCACCGCCGACCATGAGACCGGCGGGATCACGCTCGACGAGGAGGGCCGGTACGCGTTCACCCGGACGGGCCACTCCGACGCGGACGTGCCTGTGCTGGTCTACGGCAGCGACGAGATCATCGCCGACGGCGAGACCGTGGACAACACGGAGCTGCCCATCCGCGTCGCGCGCGTGCTGGGCCTGAGCGAGGAGCAGTTCCCGTACACCGTTCTCGTCCCGCAGCAGGAGGCGCTGCCCGAGGCCGCCTGAATTCTGACGAAAAATCCCGGTCTGTCGGTCCCCGTTTTGTACACTTTCGCTTGACAATCAGCGAAAATCCCTCTATAATAGAAAAGCGGACGGTATTTCACCGTCAAGTGAAGAGAAAAAAATGATTCCCGGAGGTCAAACATATGAAGACAACGAAAAAGCTTCTCGCGGTGCTGCTCAGCGTGCTGATGCTGCTGCCGGTCTTCGGCGTCGCCGCGTTCGCCGCGACGACCTACACGGTCACATTCAAGGATCTGATGGATACCGTTCCCGGCAACGACACCTTTATGGGCGACGGCCAGCAGAGCTTCATCCTCGGCGAGGACTACTGGTTTGAGATCATCAGCGTCAACGGCGAAAAGTTCGAGGAGCCGCAGATCGTCAAGAGCCAGACCGACTTCTCCGTCAACGCCGGCCGTTACGTGGAGTTCACCGTGGGCACGAAGTCGTTCCCCTACGTCGACCAGATGAGCTACATGAACTACGTACAGTACATCGTCGCGCCGACCTCCGTCAAGGTCCTGGCGTTCAACGACGCGGACGCCGCGAGGGTCTTCCCCGACGCCGGCTCCGCCAAGGCGGACAACACCTACTTCATCCCCGGCTCCGATGAGATCTACGAGGAGAAGACCATCTACGCCGTGAAGCCCTCCGCGGACATGACCGTGGGCGTCAGCGAGTTCGATATGCGCCGCGACTGCTTCCTGCCGAAGCTGCCGTCGAGCAAATATCACAGCGCAGCCCGCGTGCAGTACAACCCGGCGGGCAGCATCCAGTACGGCATCAAGGGCAACAACGCGTTCGTGAACTACACCGACTACACCGGCGCGGGCCGTGACGTGGACACCACCGTCAACACGAAGTACGTTCCCTTCGATCACGACAATACGAAGGTCACCTACGACGGCGAGAGCATCTATGTGGCGCTTCGCATCCCGACGAACGACGCGTCGCACACCTACAATTACGACAGCTACAAGATGACCGTCTCCTACATGAAGCTCGACGGCACGACGGATTCCTACGTGCTGACCCCGGCGGACAAGGTCGACCGCTTCTATGAGAACGGCGACAGCCAGGTCGACATCTACAAGATCGACGGCATGCGCGGCGAGGATTACGTCACGCTCCGCTTCATGAAGGTCAAGGTCAGCGGCACCGTGAAGTTCACCTTCAGCATGATCAGGGAGCTGCTCGACGGCATCGCGAATGACGAGATCGCGCTCGAGGATCTCGGCGAGATGGACATCGACCCCATCGTCGAGTGGATCACCCGGCTGGTCGCCCTGATCCGCAAGCTGCTCAAAGGCTTCGGCGTGGGATAAACCATTTCCGGAAAAATCGGACGGACGGCAAAAAAGCCGTCCGTTTTCGATTGACCTCGCGCGCGAAATGTGATACATTGATACAAAACAAACGGGAGCGTGACCGCAATGAAAGAACGTATTGATCTCTGGGACAGCGTCGAACAGATCCCCGGCTACACCGGCGCGAGCGACGGTTTTCGGCCGTATATGGATCTGTACCTGCTCGAGGACGCGCCGCAGCCGGCGCCCTGCGTCGTGGTGCTGCCCGGCGGCGGCTACTGCTTCGTCTCCGTCGAAAACGAGGGCAGCTCCATCTGTGAAATGCTCAACGCGGCGGGCTATTCGGCCGTGATGGTCAATTACCGCGTCGCGCCGTACACCTACCCCTGCATGGTGCTCGACGCGCAGCGCGCGATCCGCACGGTGCGGTACCGCGCGGCGGAGTGGAACGTCGATCCGGACAAGATCGGCACCATCGGCTTCTCCGCCGGCGGCCACCTCTGCTGCATGACGGGCCTGCTCTTCGACGACGGCAAACCGGACGGCGATGAGATCGACGCGGTCTCCTGCCGCCCGAACACCGTCGCGCCCTGCTACGCCGTGACGACCTTCGACGGGATCGCCACCCACGGCGGCACCCGGCAGAACTTCTTCGGCCGCGTCCCGACCGAGGAGGAGGCCGCCGCCTTTTCGTCCGAGAACATGATCCGCCCGGACGCGCCGCCCTTCTTCCTGTGGCACACGGCGACGGACGACTGCGTGAGCGTGGAATGCTCCCTGCGGCTGGCGTCGGCGCTGGCAAAGCACGGCGTCCCCTGTGAAACGCACATCTTCCCCTACGGCGGGCACGGTCTGGGTGTCGCGAAAAGCGACGATCTCGCCTGCCGCTGGACGCGCCTCTACGTCGAGTGGCTGGATCACTACAACCGCTGAGCGCGGACATCAGCGAAGCGTTTTCGGAAGGGATCTTTCACGGATCCCTTCTTTTCTTGCGCAAAAAAAGCCGCCCCGGTGAAGGGCGGCGCTTTTGGTTCTGTGCTCAGTATTTGATCCCCGTATTGATCCCGTAGCAGTGCTGGGCGATGCGCTGGAACGGCAGGTGATCGAACCAGCGGTCAAAGTTGAAGGACGTGTAGATGATCAGGACGAAGGGCACGCTCGTGTAGACGATGCCGCAGTCGTGCAGGCCGACGGTCATGCTGCCGCCGGAGCCCCACTTGTGCAGGAGCGTCACGCCGCTGGGAATGCCGCCGCCGATCATATCCTTTGTGCTGGTGTTCTTGTTGTTCATCTGCGTGTACAGGAAATCGCGGTACTTGCCGTTGTATTTATAGATATCCAGATACAGCTTCGCCATATCCGCGGCGCTGTTTTCACCAAAGATATACGTACCCAGGCGCAGATTCGAGCCGGCCGCCGCGTTGGAATCGTTGAAGGGCTTCGCGCCGAAGTAGTTGAACAGCACCTGATACGCCGTGTTGTCGCTCAGACGGATGGCGTAAGTGATCAGCTCGCCGATGGTGAAGGTGGTGCCGCTGGCGAAGCCGCTCAGGTAGTGGCCGCTCCACTTGGCGCCGCTGGTGAGCGTCAGACGCTTGTCGATGGAGATATTGTTCTTCTCCATATAGGCGAGAATCGCCTTGGAATAGGGTGCCTTGATCGTGCACTGGGTGCGGTAGACGCGATTGCTGTTGTAGGAGATATAGTAGCGCTGATAGACGTCGGTGTAGTACAGCGTCGCCGTGGAGCCCAGCGCGCGGCAGTACGCCTCGAGCTTCTGGATCAGCGGATAGACCGACTCGTCATCGATATTCGTGCTGAAGCCGGACAGCGTTGACTTATAGGGATCGGCCTTGCCGTAGCGGGAGACGAATTCGTTGGGATTCTCCACCTTCTCCTTGAATTCCGGGCTGGATTCCAGTCTGGCGGAGACGCGAAGCGCCGTTC
>ONWP01000373.1 GCA_900321595.1 uncultured Eubacteriales bacterium | reverse complement strand
GCTCCAGTCGTAGGATATCGCGTGCCGGTGGGAGTGATACGTCTTCTGATACCCGCAGACCTCGCAGGTCGCGTGACGCACAGTCCTGTCGTCGTTCCATTCCCACGCGCCGAAGCTGTGCGGCAGAAGCGGCCCCATCGCTTTGCAGTCGCCGCAGCACTGGAAACGGTGCCCCTCCGGCGTGATCTTGCCACGCTTCACAATGTTCCCGTTCCCCGCGCGGACATTGCCGACCTGGGTAAATCTGTGCTTCATGCGGATCGTTACGATATCCGAATAGACGGTGTGCTCGCCGTCGGAGATCCGGCAGCGGATGTAGATCTCATTCTGCTCGGGACCGGTGTAAGCATTGCATCCGTCGGTCGGCAGTCTAAACTCCAGATCGGGTGTATCCGCGCCATCCGAATCCGAATCGGAAACGATCTGTGAGAAATCCGGGAACCAGCATTCCTCCCACTGATAGGTCAGCGCCTTGTCCGCCTTGGCGCAGACGCTCAGCGGGACGATCACTTCCTCGTCGCGGAGCACGTCGCCGATCGACACGACGCGGGAGACGGGCTGCTTCGTGATATAGATGTTCGCGCCGTCGACGTGGCCGCAGACGGTGCAGACGCCAGAAGCGTTATAGGTGTGCCCGCTCTTCGCAGAGCGGTGCGACGCCTGATCGCAGAATCTGCAGTCATGCCAGTGATCCGAGGGATCCGCCGCCCACGCCGTCCGCGGTCTCGCCGCATGCTCCGGCTGCACGCCGCCGTGCGCGTCTTCGATGTGCTGCGCCCAGCCGGGATCGTTCACGCAGACGTACGGCTCGCAGTCGCACCCCAGCGCGGCGCTGGTCTCCCGGCAGCATTCCGCGCAGCGCCACTCCCCGGCCGCGCCGCAGGTCTCACAGGGCTCGGCGACGCCGAAGCAGGTCCCGCAGTCGGCGCAGATATGCGTCGCGTCGAGCTTCTCGTGACAGTAAAGCCCGCACTCGCAGCCCATGTTGAACGCGGCCTCCAGACAGCACTCCACGCAATAGCCGCAGGTGTCGCAGGGCTTGACGCCGCTTTCGAAGCACCCGTCACAGACGGGGCATCTGTGATCCTCGAATTCCGGATCGAGCGCGCACATGCCGCAGAATTCGCAGCCGAGGTCCTCGCAGCACTGCGGGCACAGGCCGCAGTATTCGCACGGCTCCTCGTCCATCTCGTACATGCACTCGCCGCATTCGTCGCAGAGCTCGCACTCGTTCTCACAGTGCTCCTCGCCGCCGGACGGGCAGGCGTGCTCCTCGAGGTAATCGCATTCGCCGCAGACGGGACAGTGCGGGACACACTCGTCGCAGTAACCGCAGCTCAGGCAGAGATCGGCGCATACCGAGCACTTGCGGCACTCCTCGCAGAGCTCGTCGTCGAGCCCCCAGAGACACTCGCCGCAATCAGCGCAGTGATAGCCCATATCCGCCGCGCATTCGCAGCAGATCCCCTCCTGGGTGTGATCGGAGCAGGCGTTGCTCTCGGGGTCGTCCTCGACCAGGAACAGACAACCGCCGCATTCGTCGCAGAACGCGCCGTCGTGGCAGCTGTTGCACATGCATTCCCTGTCATCCCACAGGTCGAGACATTCCTCGCAGTAATCGTCCGTCCACTCGCCGCAGACGAGGCACTTGAGGTTATCCTCATCATAATCGGCAAATACGGCAAGAGGCGCCGCGCCCGTCAGGAGCGCAAGGCACATCAGAAACGCAAGAGCTTTCTTCCAGGCTTTCATAGGTCATCCTCCAAATGATCTGAAGTCTGTGTGATTATTTTTTGGTCTGCAATATATCGCATTACCAAACATTTCCGGGGCTTTTCCCGCTTTGGACCGCGTCCGGTCAGAAACGACTCCTCGCGGGGCAGTTTTTTTGTTGCGGTTCTTTGAACCGCAGTGATGACTCGCTTCGCGATGTTATGAGCTGTCTGCGGCAGCGTTTGCTTCGCAGACGCAAACCGCCTCTGAAATCGGAGCCGCGATGCGCGGCGACCCGACATCCGAACAAAGTGAGGATATCATATTCGCGTTAGCGAATATATCATCCGTCGAAGACGGATCTCATCCGCCGCAGGCGGATATCATTGCAGCCGCAGGCTGCCCCTATCAGATCGTCCCGGTCAGGGTGATATCCTCGCCCCTGAAGTTCAGCACGAGCGTGCCGTCCTGATGGTTGAACAGGTAGGCGGCGCCGGTCTCGTCGATCGGGCCGTCGATCATGACGCCCTGGACCCAGAACATGCGGAACGTGCAGCCGAATTCCTCGCCCGTCGTATCGTCGTACAGGCGCGCCCGCAGGTCGCTGCGGATCCCGCCGTCGAGCTCGAGCCGGTACGCATGGCCGCTGACGTCGCCGTTGCCGGCGTAATTGCCCGAGAGCTCGACGATGTAGTCGAACTGCATGATCTCGATGTCCTCGCTCTCGGCGCGGATCTGCCACGGCATGTAGTACTGATCGAAACACAGAAGCGCCATGCGCATCTGCTTGATCTCAAGGGCGTACTCGCCGCCTTCATAGATCTCGCCCGGATCGAACATCGAGATGTTGTACGGCGTGTTTTCCGCCGCGAGGATGCACAGCGGGATCGATGTGTCGCCGCCGGTCCACTCCTTGTCGATCTCCTCGGGCATCGGATGAACATCCAGCGAGAAGAGCAGCGTGTCGCTCGCCTTATGGCGGAACGTCATCTCGCTGCCGCTCTTCTCGACCGCGTATTTACCGTCCCAGAAGTCGGGCAGCGTCACCGAGTACGCGCCTCCCGCCGTCGTCTCGCGCACCTTCCCGGTCACCGTCAGGTTGTCGCCGATGAGCGCCGGGAACTCGGACACCGTGGTGTTCACACTTCTGCCGTCCCGCGCCGTGAGGATCAGCGCGTCGCCGGTCTCCTCCGCGAAGCGCGCCTCAAGGTCGCCGATCCGGTGTGTTACGCTCTCGCGCTCTTCACCGGTGAGGATATGCTCCTCGAAAAGCTCGATCGGGTATACAAGGATCTCGTTCGCGTAGCTGCCGTCCTCCGCTTCTTCATGATTGCGGATCATCACGACGGTGTCGCCGAGCACGCGGTGGAACGTGAAGCGCGGGCAGCCCATCAGATTTCCGGTCCAGCTGTATTTGTCCGACAGCGTATCGGCCTCGCCGTCGGAGTGATCCTGATTGTACAGCAGGATCGTGTGACCGATCAGATCGCAGCTGTCATACTGCCCCAGCAGCTTAACGCTGCCGATCGTATCATTGGTGTCCATTTCGGTCTGGCACAGCAGCCACGCGGAAAGCCCGTCAAAGCCGATCTGGACGCGCAGCAGGTACTTGTTCAGGTACCGCGCGACGACCTCCGCCGGGTAGGACCGCGTGCCGTTCATCGACTCGCCGGGCTCGGTAAAGGTGTCCAGAAGCACCGCGACCGAGAACGCGGGAGCGATCTCGCTGCTGCCGGTCGTGATCGCCAGGCGATGCTGTCCGGCCCAGTCCGGCGCGTCGTCGCGCCGCAGGTCAAAGGCGCCCTCCTCTGTGTCCCGCACGATGCAGGTCGTCTGCCAGTCGGACAGGCGCTCGACCGGCTCGTCCGTGCCGGGGATATCGCCGGTCTCGAATGTGACCTTCGGATCGAGCGACGCGCTCATGCGCAGCGCGCTTCTGGCGTCCTTCGCGAAGATCCTGCCGTCGTCGTCCACGTCGGCAAGCCGGAAATCCACGCTGCCCGCTTCGGGCTTTGGCTCGAGCGACGCGCTCATGCGCAGGATCGTGCGCGCCTCCTTGGCGAACACCTTGCCGTCGCGGTCGAGATCCCCCTTGAGAAGCGTCTCGGCGTGCGCGAGCGTGACCAGCGACAGCGCCATGAGGATCGCGATCAGAACAGAAATCGTCTTTTTCATCAAATCTTCCTCTCTTTTGTTTTATCGAAGGGATCCGGTCCGTTTTGCGCGGACGCCGGATCAGGGAGTCGAATAGATCCGTCCGCCGCTCCAGCTGTAGACGTCCTCGCGCACGGGGATCTCGCCGTCGGAGTAGTCCCGGTCGGTCAGGGTGATCACGTCGTCCGACCAGATGCACAGATCGTAACTGCCGAGCAGCCACGCGCCGTCGACTTCATGCGAGTGCTCCCGCTGATAGACGAGCAGCCAGTTCGAACGCTCCTCCGGTTCCGTCTGCACACAGACCAGCCAGGTGTTCCCGCGCCGCGCGACGACATTCGCGGGATACTGCCCGTCGATCGGCTCGAGCACGGTCTGCAGCCGCATATAAAAGTCGAATTCCACGGAGAGCTCGTTCGGGGTCGCGCTGAAATGCAGCAGACGCTCGTCGCGCCAGTCCTCCTCCCGGGTGCAGTCGAAAACGGCTTCATCGTACGACGAGTCCGCCACGACGCAGGAAGCGGTGTAATTCCCGGCGGCCTCCGCCTTTTCATCCCCGGGCTGCGGCAGATAAGACCCGTCGGACGGCTTGAGAATGATCATATCATCGTCGAGCTCCAGCCGCAGCGAACCGTCCTGCATGTCAAAGAGGTACGTGCCGCCGAGGCCGCCGTACGGGTCGCCGTATTCCATGCCCTGATTCCAGAACATCCGGTACGTGCCGTTGGACACGTCGTCGGTCGTCTGATCGATCAGGGTCGCGTTCAGGTCGACACGGTGGCCGCCGTCGATCCGGAAGATGTAATCGTGGCCGCTGACGCTGCCCCGGCCGGCGTATTCGCCGGTGAGCCGCTCAACGACGTCGAACTGCTTCACCGTGTGGTCGCCGTCCGCGGGCGCGATATGCTCCTCCAGCCGGTACAGGGAGCTGCCGGCCAGCGCCATGCGCAGCTGCTTGTACTCGGCGTCGTCCTCAAGGTTCGCCTGCTCGCTCACCATGATGTTGGCGGGCGTGTTCTCGGCCGCGCACCAGCAGATCGGGTACGCCCCGTCGCCGCGCATATACGCTCGGATATCCTCCGGCATCGGCTCGATAAAGAGCTCGAACAGCGTCACGCCGGACGCCTTGTGGCGGAAATACAGGCTTCTGTCTTCCGTCGAGACCTCATATTTGCCCGCCCAGGCGTCGGGCAGTGTGACCGTGTAGGCGCCCATCGTCTCGCGCACCTTCCCGGTCGCCTTCAGATTGTCGCCGACAAGCGACGGGAGCTCGGCGATCGTGGTTTTCACCTGTCTGCCGCCGTCCGTGATCAGCAGCAGCGCGTCGTCCTTGTCGTGATCGAAATAGAGCCCGAGGTCTCCGACGCTGACGAAGCTGTACCGCTCCGGCTTCCCCGCCGCGTCAACCGGGATCGTGAGGAGCCGTCTCTCGGCGAGCCCGTTGGCGTCCCTGCCCTCGGCGATCAGGTACAGCTTGTCCCCGAGCAGGCGGTGCGCGCACTCCATGCCGCTCTGCAGACGATTCGCCGACCAGTCGAGGATGTCGTACGGCTTCGCGACCTCGCCGTCGGAGTAATCCGGCACGCCGAGCAGAAGCGTATCGCCCAGCAGCTCGCAGACGCCGATGCCCAGCAGCGCAAAGCCCCGCGTTTCAGGATTGTACAGGAAGAAGCTCTTCTCCTCCGGATGCGTCTGCACCGAGAACAGCCACGTGCCGCCGCGCCGCGCGATCAGCGCCGCGTCAAGATCCGCATCGCCCTCCGTATCGGACAACAGCGCCCGTGAGACGCCGACCTGTGCCAGAATGCGGAAGATTTCGTTTGTCTTTTTGACCTCCCGCACGCGGATCAGAAGCGAACAAGGCGTGTCCGTATCGTCGTATTTGCCGGACGCGGCGAAAACATCCTTCGCGTCCATCTTCAGCGCGTCGGGATCTGCCGGCTCTATGCAGGAGATTTCAAAACCGGCCAGCTCTGTTTCGATCTGCAGCGCCTCCGTCTGCGGCAGGAGCGCCGCCGCGCCGCGCGCAAGATCCGCTTCCGTCGTGGTCTCCTCCGGCTTTTTGCCGCAGGCAGCCAGCGCGGTCAGGATCAGCGAAAGCGCCAGGATCAGCGCGAACGTTTTTTTCATACTCCCGTCCTCCTTGTTTTTCTTAATCTGATTATACAATACTTTTTTCCAAAAGTAAATATAAAAAACCGATTCCCGCGGGGAACCGGTTCGTTCATTTTGTCTGACGACATTATTTTTTCTTCGTTCTGGCCCAGACCTTCATGCGCTGGTCATGGTTGAGGATCGTCTTGCGGATGCGCAGACTCTCGGGGGTGACCTCCAGCAGCTCGTCGTCGGAGAGAAACTCCATACTCTGTTCCAGACTGAGCACGCTGTGCGGCGTCAGGCGCAGCGCGTCGTCGCTGCCGGCGGCGCGGGTGTTGGTCATCTGCTTCTTTTTGCAGACGTTGCAGACGATGTCCTCGTCCTTCGCGCACTCGCCGCAGACCATGCCCTCGTAAACCTGCACGCCCGGCCCGATGAAGAGCCTGCCGCGGTCCTGCGTGTTGAACAGGCCGTAGGCGGTGCTTTCGCCGGCCTCGTACACGATGATGGAGCCGCGGTCGCGCATCTTGATGTCGCCCTTATACGGCTCGTAGCCGTCGAACAGGTTATTCATGATGCCGTAGCCGTTGGTGTCGGTCAGGAACTCCGACCGGTAGCCGATCAGGCCTCTGGCGGGGATCTTGAACTCCAGATGGGTCGTGCCGCCGTCGCGCACAGTCATATTTTCCAGCTCGCCCTTGCGGGAGCCAATCTTCTCCATGACGGCGCCGACGTAGGAGTCGGGCACCTCCACGATCAGCAGCTCCATGGGCTCGAGCAGATGGCCGTCCGCGTCGTGCTTATAGATGACCTTCGGCCGGGAGACCTGGAACTCATAGCCCTCGCGGCGCATGGTCTCGATGAGGATCGACAGGTGCAGCTCGCCGCGCCCGGAGACCTTGAACGTGTCGGTGGAGTCGGTCTCCTCCACGCGCATGCTCACGTTGGTCTCGACCTCCTTGAAGAGGCGCGCGCGCAGGTTGCGGCTGGTGACGTATTTGCCCTCCTGACCGGCGAAGGGGCTGTCGTTGACGATGAAATTCATGGACAGCGTCGGCTCGTCGATCTTCACGAAGGGCAGCGCCTCCACGTGCTCGGGATCGCAGATCGTCTCGCCGATATTCAGCCCGTCGATGCCGCTGACCGCCACGATGTCGCCGGCGCGCCCCTCGTCCACCTCGGTGCGCTTGAGGCCCTCGAACTGGTACAGCCGGGCGACCTTGACATTCGTCTTCACGGAGCCGTCCTGCTTGCACAGGGAGACGATCTGATTGTGCCTGACGACGCCGCGCTCGACGCGGCCGATGCCGATGCGCCCCACGTAGTCGTCGTAGTCCAGACTGGAGAAGAGCAGCTGCAGCGGGCCGTCCGCGTCCCCGGCGGGGGGATCGATCTCGGAGAGGATCGTATCCAGCAGGGGCTTCATGTTGCCCTCCCGGTCGTCGGGATCCAGCGACGCGTAGCCGTCGCGGGCGGAGGCGTACACCACGGGGAATTCGATCTGATCCTCGTCCGCGCCCAGCTCAATGAACAGATCGAGCACCTCGTCGATGACCTCGGCGGGTCTGGCGCCGGGGCGGTCGATCTTGTTGATGACGACGACCGTCTTCTTGCGCAGCGCCAGCGCCTTATTCAGCACGAAGCGGGTCTGGGGCATGCAGCCCTCGAACGCGTCCACCAGCAGCAGCACGCCGTCGACCATCATCATGATGCGCTCGACCTCGCCGCCGAAATCGGCGTGGCCGGGAGTGTCCACGATGTTGATCTTCACGCCGTTGTAGCGGATCGACGTATTTTTCGACAGGATGGTGATCCCGCGCTCGCGCTCCAGATCATTGGAGTCCATGACGCGATCCTCCACCTGCTCGTTTTGACGGAACGTGCCGCTCTGCCGCAGAAGCTGATCGACCAGCGTGGTCTTGCCGTGGTCTACGTGGGCAATGATCGCGACGTTCCGGATATTCTCATTAACGCTCAAAAAAGACACCTTCCAAAGTCATTTTCATCATATCATTGTAGCGGAAAATCCGCCGGTTGACAATGGTAAAACTGCCGAAAATGCCCAAGACGCGGCATGGGGAATCTATCGATGTATGCAAAAAAGCCTTGCAATACGCGCCGGACGATGCTAAAATGAAACCATACCGAAACGGAGCGTGATCGTCCTATGAAATGCCCCTTCTGCCAGTACACGGATTCGCGGGTCATCGACTCGCGTCCCACCGAGGATTCCGAGAAGATCCGCAGACGCCGCGAATGCGTCAAATGCGGCCGCCGGTTCACCACCTACGAGACGATCGAGACCGTTCCGATCGTCGTGGTCAAGAAGGACAAGTCCCGGCAGGTCTTCGACCGGGACAAGCTGCTGATGGGTCTGCTGCGGGCGTGCGAGAAGCGCCCCGTCACGCTGGAAACGCTGCAGGCGACGGTGGACGACATCGAGAACGAGCTGCAGAACGGCACCGACCGCGAGGTCACCAGCGTCAAGATCGGCGAGCTGGCCATGGATCGGCTGCAGAAGCTCGACGAGGTGGCGTACGTGCGCTTCGCCAGCGTCTACCGCCAGTTCCGGGATATCAACTCCTTCATGGCGGAGCTGGAAAAGCTGCTGGATAAGAAGCAGAACGAAGACAAGGCAACGTAAAAGGCAAAAGCTTTCCGCGGACCGGCACAGGCCGATCCGCGGTTGTTTTTATACCTTCACGGATCACGTCGTCACCGGCAGCTTGACGGTGAAGGTCGTGCCCTTGTCCGGGCGGCTCTTGACGGTGATCTTTCCGCCGGCGAGCTCGGTCACGCGCTTCGCGAGCGCCATGCCGAGACCGTTGCCGGAGGACCGGTGACTGGTGTCGCCCTGATAGAATTTATCGAAGACGTGCAGCCGCGTCGCGTCGTCCATGCCGATGCCG